>PTKE01000020.1 GCA_002937585.1 Alphaproteobacteria bacterium MarineAlpha9_Bin6
TCGTCGAAACGCATGACCGAACTGGATTTATCAAGCTAAACAGGCCTACGGTGTTGAATGCGCTTAATTCCCAGTTAATTACTGAACTCAATCGCGCTCTTGATAGTTTCGAGGCGGAGACGCGCATCGGCGCAATGGTTATCACTGGCAGCGACAAGGCCTTCGCCGCTGGTGCGGACATTAAAGAGATGCAAACAAAGGACTACATAGACGTATTTTCCAGCGATTTTATTGGTGAATGGGATCGCCTTGCCCGATGTCGAAAGCCAGTTATCGCAGCAGTTGCAGGATATGCGTTGGGTGGCGGCTGCGAGTTGGCAATGATGTGCGATTTCATAATTGCTGCTGACAATGCTCGTTTTGGACAGCCCGAAATTAATCTAGGGACGTTCCCCGGTTCTGGCGGGACCCAACGCTTGCCAAATGCGGTAGGCAAATCAAAAGCGATGGAGATGATCTTAACTGGCCGCACTATGGATGCTGAGGAAGCGGAGCGGATTGGTCTGGTTAGCAGGATAGTGCCTCTCTCTGATTTGATTGAAGAGTCACTTCAAGTGGCGAATAAAATCGCCAAACTGTCCAAACCTTCGGTGGCAATGGCGAAAGAATCTATCAACCGATCATTTGAATCTTCTCTTTCCGAGGGTATCTTGTTCGAGCGTCGATTGTTCTACGCAACTTTTGCACTTGATGATCAAAAGGAAGGGATGGCGGCGTTTGTTGAAAAACGCGCACCAATTTTTAAAGATCGCTAGGCACATGTGCGCGTTGACGTGATTCCTCAGCTTGGCTATAAGACCCCGTTCTAGCAATCAAATAACTGACGAAGTAATCTAGCTCGAATGGCAAACCATAAATCAGCCGTCAAACGGATAAGACGGAATGTCCGGCGTCGCCGCATCAACGTTGCGTGGCGTACTCGCGTCCGTACAATTGTAAAGTCGGTTGAGAACGGGATTAGGGGTGGTGACAAAGAGGCTGCCGCGGCCGCGTTTAAAGCTTCTGAACCCGCACTTGCGCGCGGCGCCCAAATGGGAGTGGTTCATAACAACGCAATGCGGCGGAAACTGTCGCGTTTGTCCAAGCGAATCAGGGCAATGTAGCGCTCTTGAACAGAGCCCAAACGTCGAAAGCCGCGTCTTATAGCGTGGCTTTTCGCATCTTGAGTACTTGGGGCCGTTGTTAAAAAAGGCCCAGATTCTGGGCACTACATCATTTGGTCTTAGAAATTTTCATGTATGAGCTAGGATATTGTTGCGCCGACATCCACCTGTCGGTAATCTGCAACAGAGTTTCTGGAGGGTTGCTGGCAAGTTAATTTGAGTATCAGAATTCCTTTTGAACAGCGTATTACTTGGTTAAAGAAAATAAAACACTATTTATACTGGTGACTAATTTTCAGAATTGTTTCATGTAAGGCATGTTCTGCGCATAACAATTACGTTAAGTGAGTTCGTTCTAGAAGTTTTACTGAGAGTATTTTTATGAACACTTGGGGAATATTGTCCAGTAAGTGGAAGGGGTTGTGCGTACTGGCACAAGAGCCAAGTGTGACAATGTGTAATTCTACCCCTAACCGTGAGAGCTAGTTTCGTTATGGTCGGCGAAGCGGCGAGCGGGTCGGGGCTCGCAGCGAGCTGGACTCGGGTACGTAATCGCTTACGCTCCGAATATGGCGAGGTGGCTTTTGAAAATTGGCTAAACCGTCTCGATGTGGCCGATTTCTCAGGCGACTCGTTGGTTCTGTCAGCGCCGTCAAGATTTATGCGTGATTGGGTGGCACCACGCTACGGGGATCGTATCAGGGCTCTTTGGCGTCTCGAGGACCCTTCAGTGCGCACCGTTGACATCGTCGTTGGTGAAGGCAACACAGTAAGCTTTAAGCAAGAATCTCCACTGGAGCGAGCGCCTGAGAGGGTTGCAGATCGTCCGGGTCGTCCAATCCACGATGAGGCTGTAACCGCATTGCTGGATCCTAAGCTTACGTTCGATAACTTTGTGGTCGGAAAGCCAAATGAATTTGCACATGCTGCAGCTCGTCGCGTCAGCGAGGCTGAGAATGCGCCATTTAACCCATTATTTATTTATGGCGGGGTCGGACTTGGCAAGACACATTTGATGCAGGGGATCGCTTGGAGTCTTCGGAAGCGACAGCCGCATAAACAGGTAATGTACTTGTCGGCTGAGAAGTTTATGTATCGGTTTGTGCGTGCGCTGCGTTTCAAGAACATTATGGGGTTCAAGGAACTTTTCCGTTCGGTTGATGTATTAATGATCGATGATGTCCAATTCATGGACGGAAAGGATGCTACTCAGGAAGAATTCTTCCATACATTCAACGAATTAGTGGATCAAGGCCATCAGATTGTCATTTCTGGTGACCGGTCTCCGTCGGATCTCGAGGGGATGGAGGAGCGAATGCGTTCGCGGTTAGGCTGTGGTTTAGTTGCTGAGGTTCACTCGACTTCTTACGAATTGCGGCTAGGTATCCTGCAGGCTAAGGCTGAGGGGTCGGCGGGATCCAAGGTGCCCGACAAGGTGCTAGAGTTTCTTGCTCACAAGATAACCTCTAACGTTCGAGAATTGGAAGGTGCGCTCAATAGGGTTGTAGCGCATGCAACTCTTGTGGGCAGACCGATCGCGCTGGATTCCGCACAGGAGGTGCTGCATGATCTTCTGCGCGCTCATGACAGACGAGTGACTATAGAGGAAATCCAGAAGCGGGTTTCGGATTATTACAACATACGAGTTGCAGAGATGAGTTCGGCGCGTCGTGCTCAGATGGTGGCTCGGCCACGGCAAGTTGCTATGTACCTGGCAAAACAACTAACTTCCCGTTCACTCCCAGAGATCGGACGAAAGTTTGGGAATAGAGACCACACCACGGTGATGCATGCGATTAAGAGAATTGATCAGCTGTCTCAGTCCGATCCTAGCTTTGCTGAGGACGTCGAGCTTTTGCGGCGGACGCTAGAATCTTGAATGCGTCGAGGTTGCCTGTAGCAAGCGAAAAAACTGCTGCCCCGGCTTAACGTCTGTTATAATCAGTCAGACGTTACACTATCCTCGGCGGTTACTCCTGGGCGTTGCCGCGCTCCATACCGACAGTTGGTTAAAGGCTGTGCCAGATAGATGAAATTAACCATCGAGCGCTCTGCCTTATTGATCTCACTGCAACATGTTCAGAGTGTGGTGGAACGCCGTAATACAATCCCCATTCTGTCCAATGTGCAACTCACTGCCGACGGCAGTGAGCTGGGTCTGATGGCGACAGATATGGACATATGGGTCTACGATAAAACGCCTGCGGAAATCAGCCAAAATGGCACCACGACCGCACCGGCGCATATGCTGTTTGATATTGTTCGCAAGCTTCCTGATGGGAGCCAGGTTGAACTTGATACTAGTGATGGCGACGAACAGTTGACACTTAGGTCGGGTCAATCCCTGTTCACGTTGGCTTGTTTGCCGGTTGAAGATTTTCCTGCCACAAGTCATGAGGAACTGGCCTGCCAGTTCCAAATGCCGGCACCCGATCTACGCCAGTTGATTGACAAAACCCGGTTTGCGATTTCGACTGAGGAAACACGTTATTATCTTAATGGCATCTATCTGCATGGGGTTTCAGTTGGAGAGGTGCCGGCGCTGCGGGCAGTTGCTACGGATGGTCATCGTCTGGCAAGGGTGGAGGTTGATTTGCCTGATGGTGCGGCGGGTATGCCCGGCGTAATCTTGCCGCGTAAGGCAGTGCTGGAACTAAGAAAATTACTCGAAGCGGTCGGGAGTTTTGTTGAGGTTGCGTTATCAGAAACGAAAATTAGGGTCACAGTAGGTGCCGCCGTACTGACCTCAAAGTTGATAGATGGCACCTTTCCGGACTATCAACGCGTGATCCCCGAAGGCAATAATAAGATCATGAAAATAGACGGGCACGTTTTTGCGGAGGCAGTTGACCGTGTATCAACCGTTTCAAGCGATAAGTCGCGCGCGATAAAGTTGAGCCTTCGGTCGGGCAAATTGGTGTTGTCGGCAAGTAGCCCTGATCGTGGAAGTGCTTCCGAGGAACTCCCCGTTGACTATGATTCGGATGATATCGAGATCGGATTCAATTCCAGGTATGTCCTGGACATGACCGAGCAGATCGAAGGAGACAGCATGCGTTTCGAGATGGAGGATGGCGCGTCTCCGACTGTAATCGTTGATGGTGACGATCTTCGAACTGTTTATGTGTTGATGCCGATGCGTGTATAGATTGTGGTCGGGATATATCTAAAGGATTTGCGTGCTTGCACCTGGCGCTATCGACTAGGCTGGTGCTGTCGAAAAACTGAATCTTTATCAATGGGAACAAGGTATAGGGGCGTCGACGATTGACGAGGTCTGTGGCTTTGGTCGATCTAAGTCCTCCCCGGCACGCCGTAAGACTTGCGGTGAAGAACCTCTCACTTACCCAGTTTCGATCATATGCTCGCCTTAGTCTCGATGTTGGCCCCGAGCCAGTAGTGCTTACGGGGGAAAACGGAGCCGGAAAGACCAATCTACTGGAAGCCCTATCCCTTCTGGCGCCTGGGCGGGGGTTGCGACGAGCTCGGCTCTCCGACCTGTGTCAGCGTGGAGCAGACACCCAAGGTTGGGCCGTGGCAGCGATTTTAAGGGGACCCAATGGATGCATCAATATCGGCACCGGTGATATCACAGGAACGTCAGGGCGACGGAACATACGTATCGACGGAGCTGATGCGGCAGGGCAAAAATCTCTTGCCGAACAGTTACATGTCATTTGGTTAACGCCACGCATGGATCGATTGTTTATCGATGCACCTAGCGCGCGGCGGCGGTTTTTTGACCGTTTGGTCGCGGGTTTTGATCCTGGACATGGGCACCGCCTTGCGGCTTATCAGCGTTGTATGCGGAAGCGGGCACAAATCCTGAGAGCATACCGCGTGGATAGCAGCTGGTTAAACGCGATCGAAGAAACGATGTCAGAGTACGCGGTTGCGGTTGCGGCAGCGCGATGTGGTACTCTGGCGCGCCTGAACGTTTTGCTCAAAGCCCCGTTCGGGTCATTGTTTCCCGGGGCAATTTTGGAGCTTGAGGGTTCGGTAGAGTCCTGGCTTATCGACATGCCGGCGGTTGAGGCTGAGGAGCGATTGCGTGTGGCCTTGGCTGAGGCCCGCGCACACGACATGGAAACGGGTGGGGCGACCTTAGGGCCTCATCGAACTGACCTTTTAGTACGACATATAGACTATGATCTCCCTGCCGGACAATGCTCCACGGGAGAACAAAAGATGTTATTGGTTTCGATCGTGCTGGCCCATGCTCAGGCGCAAACGCAGCGTTCCGGCCAGACGCCGCTGATACTGTTGGACGAGGTGATGGCTCATCTAGACGCTGCTCACCGCGATCACTTAATAGATGCTTTGTGTGTGCTCGGCGCGCAGACTTGGTTAACTGGCGTTGAGGCTGATTTGTTTTCCAGCTTTGCATCCCGAGCCCAGTTTCTCACTATTAGTGAGGGACGGATTATCGATTTTAGTGACAGGAAGTTGGCGTGATGAGTGGCCCAGGTATGATTGAGAATAAGTCTGCCGACTATGGTGCGGATTCCATTAAAGTGCTGCGCGGCCTCGATGCCGTACGTAAGCGGCCCGGGATGTATATTGGTGATACTAACGATGGGTCGGGTCTTCACCACATGGTATTCGAGGTCGTCGATAATTCGATTGATGAGGCGCTTGCGGGCTTTTGCGATCAGATTACGGTCACCCTCAACTCAGATAGTTCAGTGTCGGTTACAGATAATGGGCGCGGTATTCCGACAGATATCCACGATGAGGAAGGTGTTTCAGCGGCTGAAGTAATCATGACTCAACTTCACGCGGGCGGGAAATTTGACCAAAACTCCTACAAGGTTTCGGGTGGATTGCACGGCGTTGGAGTGTCTGTTGTCAACGCTCTTTCAGAGAGGCTTAAACTAGATATTTGGCGTGACGGTGGACACCATTTTATGGAGTTTACGCACGGTGAACCGGTAGAGCCCCTTACGTCCGTTTCTGAAAAAGAAATATCAACGGGCACGATGATCACTTTCACGCCTTCCGCGGAAACATTTACCAATACTGTTTTTGACCTAGGCGTGTTGGAACACCGCTTGCGTGAACTCGCTTTCCTCAATTCCGGGGTTAAGATCTTACTAAACGATAACCGAGGTGTAGATCCGCGCACGATAGAGCTGCACTACGAAGGTGGAATTGAGGCATTTGTCGATTACCTTGACCGAAATAAGCAGGCTATTCATGAGCCGCCAATCTTGATTGTCGATGAACGAGATGACGTGCTGGTTCATGCCGCGCTTCAGTGGAATGATAGCTATCACGAAAACATGCTGTGTTTCACCAATAACATCCGACAGGGTGATGGAGGCACTCACCTTGCAGGGTTCCGTTCCGCTTTGACCAGGACTGTTAACGCTTATGTTGCTGGGTCTGGCAGTGCACGAAAGGAGAAAATTCAGCTCTCCGGAGACGATATGCGCGAAGGCCTTACGTGCGTGCTATCAATCAAAGCTCCTGACCCTAAATTCTCATCTCAGACCAAAGACAAGCTAATTAGCTCCGAGGTTCGCCCAGTGGTGGACGGTATCGTCGCGGATAAGCTCAGCCAGTGGTTTGAGGAAAATCCGAAACTTGCGCGCCTTATTGTGGGCAAAGTGATTGAGGCGGCTGTTGCGCGTGAGGCGGCGCGCAAGGCGCGCGATCTGACTCGTCGGAAGGGAGCGCTTGATATTGCCTCGTTGCCCGGCAAGCTTGCTGATTGTCAGGAACGGGATCCAGCTAAAAGTGAGTTATTCTTAGTCGAAGGCGATTCAGCAGGTGGCTCCGCTAAGCAAGCACGTAACCGGCACAACCAAGCTGTTCTGCCGCTCCGCGGAAAAATTCTTAATGTTGAACGTGCTCGTGTTGACAAGATGCTATCCTCGATTGAAATCGGCACCATGATCGCGGCCCTAGGGACTAGCATACACGACGAATTTGACATAGAGAAAATTCGTTATCACCGGGTTATAATTATGACTGACGCCGACGTTGACGGTGCGCACATTCGCACATTACTACTCACGTTCTTTTATCGGCATATGCCAGAACTTGTTCAGCGCGGTTATCTCTACATTGCGCAACCCCCCTTGTTCAAGGTCAAGCGTGGGAGCGCTGAAGTTTATAAAAAGGACGAACGCGCGCTGGATGATTTTCTTATCGACGAAGGACTTAAAGGTGCACGTCTTATGGTCGGTCCGAACAAGGCGCAGGTAGGACGCACAGGGGATGATTTGCGTGAGATTGTGGAGCGTGCGCGGATCCAATGCGCCTTACTTAGGACTTTGGCAAGTCGAGGGACCACCCCTTTAATTGAGCAGGCAGCGATCGCTGGGGTTCTGAACGTCGAGCTGTTGAACAACATCGAGAATGTAACCCAGGCGGCCCAGTATATTGCCGACCGTCTAAATAAACTGGCAGAACCCGGTGAGGACGGATGGTCAGGTTTGGGAGTCATCGGTAGTTGTTTGTCTTTTGAGCACAATCGGCGGGGGGTTGTTAGCCGCTACCAGATAGACTCAAGCTTGATGCAAAGTGTCGAGGCCCGCGCATTGGACGAGGATGCCGCTATGTTGCAGGAAATATATGCTCATCCGGCTAGTCTGCAATTTAAGGATAGTACGCACGAGATTCATGGACCGACTGACTTCTTTCAGATGGTGCTTTCCCACGGTAGAAAAGGCGCGAGCATCCAGCGTTACAAAGGTTTAGGGGAAATGAACCCGGGACAATTGTGGGAAACCACGCTCGATCCAGAAGCCCGGAATTTGTTTCAGGTAAAGGTAAGTCATGCAGATGACGCAGACGATTTGTTTTCAACGTTGATGGGGGACTTGGTGGAGCCGCGTCGCAAATTTATCCAAGAAAATGCGCTTGACGTTGCCAATTTGGATGTCTAGCAGCCGTTCTCAAATTCACATCTAAGCTTTATGGGACGCAATCGACCTGGCCATAGGCGGAAACAGACTGGGTCGCCTTCTCCACCTTCGGTGCAAGGAAAAAAATCTACACCTCTTTGGTTGGTAGTTAAGCGATTGGCCTATTGGAGTCTGGTGCTAGCAGTGTGGGGCAGTCTTATGCTGGCCGGTGTGGTGGCTTATTACGCCTATGATTTACCTAATCCTGCTGCACTCGACACGGAATATCGGACCCCTGGGATAACTCTCCTCGCTGCCGACGGGGCCGTGCTTGGCACCGCCGGGCCGGTCCATGCGGAACCTGTAGCGCTTGCTGAATTGCCAGCGACGTTACCGCGTGCTGTGCTCGCCACTGAGGATCGGCGTTTCTACCTGCACAGCGGGGTCGATTGGTTTGGTGTGGCCCGAGCCGCTATTCGTAACTTGCTTGCCGGGCGCGTGGTCCAAGGTGGCAGTACTATCACCCAACAGTTGGCCAAAAACCTTTTTCTGACTTCGGAGCGGAGTTTTAGGCGGAAAATACGGGAGTTGCTCCTTGCGTTGTGGCTTGAGCACAGGTTCACCAAAGATCAATTGCTAACTATTTACCTAAACCGGGTTTATCTAGGTGGTGGAACCTACGGTGTTGAGGCAGCAGCATGGCGTTACTTTGGCAAAACCGTACGTGATCTCTCCCTGCCTGAATCAGCAATGATCGCGGGTCTGTTAAAGGCACCCAGCCGCTATGCGCCGACCCGGGACCTTTTGCTTGCTCAGTCCCGTGCCGGGCAGGTGCTGGACCGCATGGTTGCGTCTGGCTGGCTTGAGCAAGTAGAAGCCGCAGCGGCGAAACGGTCGCCAGCACGGCCGACAGGTGCGTATATCGGAAGTGGTGGCGCCCGTTATTTTGTAGACTGGGTCTTAGAACGGGTGCCATCCTACGTTGGTGCACCGCGCCAGGATCTAATCATAGATACCAGTCTTCAACCCGCTTTCCAACAGGCAGGTGAGAAAACCCTAGCCGCCTCATTGAATGAGGCGATTGAGGTTGATGCCAACCAAGCAGCTCTGATCGCCCTTGGTCCTGATGGGGCGGTGCGAGCGATGATAGGTGGTCGAGATTACCGAAAAAGTCAGTTCAACAGGGCAACACAAGCGCGTCGGCAACCCGGATCCGCGTTCAAACTCTTTGTATACTTGGCAGCGCTTAACGCTGGATTTAAGCCCAGCCATCAGTTCATTGATGAGGCTGTCGAGATCGATGGTTGGCGCCCGCGCAACTACGATGGACTATACAAGGGAAAAGTAACCCTGCGAGAGGCATTTGCACAATCGATTAATACGGTTGCGGTACGTCTCACCGAACGTGTTGGGAGAGAACAGGTGATTGCAATGGCGCGCCGGCTGGGCGTGACTGGATTGCTCCGCCCTACGCCAAGCCTTGCACTCGGAACGGCCGAAACAACCTTGCTCGAGTTAACTACCGCCTACGCGAGTGTTGCTAATGGTGGAAGGGTTTTGTGGCCTTACGGGATCGTCGAGATTCGAAACCGCAAGGGCATTGTGCTGTACCATCGCAAGGGATCCCATGTCGGGCAGGCAATCACACCTGGTGTTGCCAGCGCTATGGATGACTTATTGCAGGCAGTTGTTACCGGGGGGACTGGCCGAAGTGCTGGGCTTCTCGGAGCAGCCGGAAAAACTGGCACGAGCCAGGATTTTAGAGATGCGTGGTTCATCGGATACCGCGGAGAGATTACAGCCGGAATATGGCTTGGAAACGATGGATCTACACCTATGGATCGGGTTACCGGAGGTGGTTTGCCGGCACGCCTTTGGCGTACCTTCATGGTTGCGGTTCAGCCGTAGCGGAGAAGCTTGGCACCGTGACGTGTTAACCAGTGTTTCGGCATGCGATGTCTTGGACACAGTCGTTCGACTAACAACCAGAAGTTTGGTCCGTGGTCGAATTCGTTGAGATGTGCAACTTCGTGCGCAACAACGTAGTCCATCACACTAGGTGGCGCTAATATTAAGCGCCACGAAAAGGATAAATAGCCTTGTTCCGAACAGCTTCCCCATCGTGTCTTGGGATCGCGCACGCTCACCTTAGCACTGGATCTCCCCAAACTTCGCATTTTTTGTTGTGCGAGTTCCGTCAGTTTTTCGCGAGCTGCATTTGTCAGCCACTCGGTAACTCGGTATTTAACGTCTTTATCTCGACCGCCGACCACCAGCTCGTCCCCTTCACGGCACACTTCCGGTGGAAGCAATGGCAGATGCCGAATTCGGCATTTACGGCCCAATAATGGCACACCGGCTCCGTCTTCGAATAAGACTCGTGGAGGCAGCTCGTCGATTTTATTCAGTATCCAGTCCGACTCGCGATGCAAAAATTTCAAAGCCTCCGCGTAACTTGTTCCGCGTGGGATTACTAGTTGGGGTGTGCCAGTCTGTGCATCTATGGAAAGTGTGATGCGTCGTGCTCTTCGGTTTCGGCGAATCTCAACCGGTAATTCTAGGCCGTCCAGAACATACGTTTTGGTGATCAAACTGTTGGCCTGCTCTTGTTTTTTGCTACTGCTCGATGGTAATGGCCATTTTGGTAAGTGGGGGATACCCATCCATCACCAAAGATTTTATCAAGTTGTTTGAATCCGTGGAGCTAAGAGGTAAGAGTGGTGGACGGACCCGGCGCCAATTGTCGTCTTTGGCGACGGTTGCAAGGATCGATTTTAGAGCGGGAATCATAGGGTGTGCTTGGATAATTTTACGTCTCCGAGTAATATCAGCCTGCAATACTTCTCCTTTCTCATCTTGAAAGCTATCGTACGCTGACCGGATCGCAGGTGCGTTGACATTCGCTGAGGCAGTGATTGTGCCGCACCCCCCAGCGAGCAGATTATTCCGCAGGAATATTTCAGAGCCGCTAAATGCGCCAAACCCTGGTCGAGTTCTAAGCAACTTCTCGGTATATAGCCATTCACCTGAGGAGTCCTTCAGCCCGACCACGCAGTCAGGGTAAGTGTCAGCCAGTCGGCCGACGAGAGGGAGGTCCAGCGGCACTCCTGAAACTGGTGGAATGTGGTATAGATATATCTTTAGGCGCTGGTCGCCAACTCGCTCAATTATTTGCGCAAACGCTTGAAACAGGCCATCGTTGCTGACGTCCTTGTAATAGAAAGGCGGCAGCATCAGGACCCCTCTGCACCCGAGTTCGACGGCATGCTGGGTCAGGCGCACACTGTCGGTCAGTGCTGCGCAGCCAGTGCCTGGTACAATCACCGATCCATCTATTCCCGATTCCACCAGTGCATTTAATAGCAGCATACGTTCGTCAACCGACAGCGAGTTCGCCTCACCAGTAGTTCCGAACACAGCTAAACCGTGGCATCCTTCTTCCAGAAGTTGATGGCAATGTTCGATAAAAAGCGCGATGTCAGGGTTGAGTTGGTCGTCAAAAGGTGTAACTGCGGGGCAGAATACACCCTTGAGTGAGGTAGAGTGGGCTATCACACTGTGGTTCCTTAGCAAGCTAGCTGCCCTCATTGTGGAGTGTGAAAGGCCATAGAACAAGGTCCCCTGAGTGGTTCGGACAAATTAGGATCCGTTCTATGTTTGGGAATTTTGGCAAGTAATATCTTCGTGGTCAGCCTTAAACCTTGGTGGACTAGTAAAATGGGTATTTCCACTCATATGGACTTCTTCGTTTTTACTTATTGAATTTCAACTGTATCATCCCGCCCAGTAAATTGAGATATCAGGCGATTATGTAACTGAAAAGAAAGTCCAAACCATATGTTGCGTTTCGCAGTATTTCTATTGCTGATGTCTACACTGATTTCTCCGTTGCTGGCTGATTTACGGGCCGATTCACTTTTGTTGACGGGTGCGCGTGCTAAAAATATTCAGATGATCGAGCTTGCGCTGGCTCAGGGTGCGGACGTCAACACCATCGATGAAATTGGTCGCACAGCCATGATTTGGGCCTCGTTCCACGGGTATTTACCGTTAATAAAATTATTACTCGAGCGCGGCGCTGGTGTTGAAGCGCGTGACGCCATGGGACGCACGGCCCTGATGTGGGCAGCTCTTGCTGGCCGGGCGAGAGTCGTGGAGCTGTTACTTGCCGGGGGTGCTAACGTAGAAGCCATAGACAATAACGGTGCCAAGGCCGCTGAATGGGCGCGGCGAGAGGGACATGAAGCGCTAAGCGAAACCCTGCTTTCTCTCAGTGCCAAGTAATTATGCTTCAGGTTCGGCTCTCGTGATGCTGAGCACGGTGTGCTTGTTTTCCCATGATTACTGCTGATCCCCTTCTGCTGTTTCTCGCTGCGATGCTAATCGATATGTATGCCGGAGATTGGGTTGGTAGAGACAATTGGCCCTGGCATCCTTCTGCAATTTTGGAGAATCGGATTGGCTGGGTTGAATCCAAACTAAATCGGCCAGCCCGTGGCACCCGGACCCTCGTTGTCCGTGGCGCCTTGACCACAGTTATCGGTATTGGACTTGCTGTCGCCGTTGGCAGACTCATCCATGTTCTGACCGTTCAGGTGCCACTATTTTGGATAATCGAACTTACACTAATTCTCAGTTTGGTTGATCTTCGTAGGCCATGGCGGAACGCTATTGCTTTGGGGGACGCCTTGGAGCGAGATGGTTTGGCGGGAGGGCGTGTGGCTTTACCGGTTCTGTCGCCGCGTGATCCAATCCATGCAGACGCATACGAAGTTGCCCGCCTTGGAGTTGAGGCATTAGCAAGTCGTTTTATTTCCGGCCTGATTGGGCCAGCGCTTTCATACCTGTTTTTTGGACTTGGTGGTTTATTTGCCTACCAAGCGTTGATTTTGTTGTCTGATCTTCCAGCCGATTCCCAACCATTCCATGCATTCAGCAATTGGCTAGCCGCAGTGATCGAGTGGCCAGTTTCCAATATCGGGGCGCTAGCTTTAGTGTTAGCTGCTGTTTCCATGAAAGGCACCCAACCGCGACATTCACTGACAACGTTTTTGGGTTACTGCGGGAAGATGAATCGCAGCAAAAATGGAGCGGCGATTGCAGCTATGGCTGGAGCACTGGGACTCGCTCTAGAGGGCCCGCGGCACTATGTGTCTGGTGTAATTAGCCGACCTTGGATTGGAAAGGGGAAGGCCCGTGTTGTGCCAGAAGACATTCTTGCAGCGGCTCGCCTATTTTTTTTGGGATGTTGCGTTGTGGCAGCTTCGATTGCGGTGTTGGTGATCTTCGTGTGATTGTATCTATTGGCCATACTGTAGGGCCTCACTAAGCACTTCAGCCTGTATCCTTTCAACCTTATGCTTAAAAATTATATCCTCGGCGGTAACGCTTCGGCCGTAATAAGCGTGGTTGTACGCCCTGTCCGGGCCGATATAACCACCTTCAAGGGTCACCCCTCCGTAAAAACCCTGACCGCGGGCAAATGCGAGAATGTCGTAGTCGAGATTGAGAGTAGTCGCACTCTCGATTGTGCTTCCGACAAGCCCCACAGAGATTCCAGCCTCACCCCCAAGAGTTGCTGTGCCCGAGGCAATTTGTTTAAGGGCTCGACTGTTCATGATCAATAACATGACCTCTAGTTTTTCAAAGCCGATTTGTATTCCAATGCTCGCTTCTCCCATGACACAGAAAGATGGTGCCGACCATCCTCCATTTTTATTGTTGCGAGCTACGAGCACACACTGGCCGCCACTCCCACCTATGACTATCCCTGCTTTAATTATGTCGGGTGCAATTACGACGCCTTTTGCCCGTTTAAATTGTACCTGGTAGTCCAACCATTTAGGGTCGGTCAAAAGCGATTTGGCAAGTGCCGCCGAGTCCTCTATTAATTTTTGTGGATCGTTGGCCCTGACGTCCTGTTGCGCACATAGGCTGATGATCGTAAGGGCAATGATTCCTTGGAATGCTAAAAAGCGTGTCATCATACCACCATGGGGTTTGTGGTAACTGTAGGTTCAGAGTCGGAAAGGCCTTCAATTCTTGTCCATCGCTTTTCACGGGGACCAAAATTAAAATCTGCTGGATGAAGTATTTCGGCTAGAATTTCTACTGATTCGACGAGACGCGGCCCGGGTCTGCTGAAATATTGATTGCCATCTACAACGTACATCTCTCCAGTCTTAACCGCCCGTAAATCTTGCCACTCTGATTTGCTCCTCAGAAGACTTAAGTCATCGCAGGCGCGGGCTAAATTGAAACCGCATGGTGCGAAAATAAGTACATCTGGATCTGCTTGCGTAAGCGTCGACCATTCAATCGGGTTCGCGTCGAGTCCGGCTTTGCCAATAACTTCGGTACCTCCTGCGGCATCAACAAGATCTGGCAGCCAGCCGCCTGAGCAGTAAAGCGGATCAGCCCACTCCAGACACACTACACGTTTCAGCAGGGGTCTCACTGCCGATTGGGATTGGCGCGCTATCGATTCAACGCGACGCGCTAAATTATTAGCGAGAGCGTTTCCATCAACGCAAAGTACTTTCCCTATTCGGCGAATATCAGACCACACATCATCGAGTCGCTTCGGTTTTACCGAAACCACCTGTGTCTGAACCAAACCCAAGTCACTTAATGAGGCCTCTACTTCGCCAAGGGACACAGCGCAGACCTCGCAGCGGTCCTGTGTCAGGATGTGAGACGGATTGAGAGTGCGCAACAGTTTGAGATCTAATTCATAAATACTTAATGCTGACGTAACGAGGTATGAGACCCTGTCATCAATGCTGGCACTGGTTCCTCCGGCCTGGAAGACAGGACGCGTACATGCCGGGAGGTGTGCAATCTCGGGGGGGTAATCACACTCATGTGAACGTCCTACCACATATTGGCTGAGGCCGAGGGAGGCGACGATTTCAGTTGCGCTCGGAACGAGAGAAACAATCCTCATCGAATTACCGAGTGTAGGCGAGACTAACGGAGAAGAAGTGTGTGTAGCAGGAGGCATCACACAAGATACCATATAAAGTAGGGTAGAACTACTTGGGCACAAGATTTGTATATCTAATTCGCCATTCTCGCCCTATCCCGGGTCCTGGCTCATGATCAATCCGAGTTATCGAGAGATTCTCAGTTTCGAAGCCTAAGCAGTCGCTTGGAGGAAGGCCAAGAGCATGACCCAGCGCAGCGCGGATTGGTCCACCGTGGGCTACTGCGATAATGTTGCGTCCTGGGTGGGCCTCAGTTAGGCGATCGATCACTCCAGCCACGCGATGAGTCAGGTCAATATAACTTTCTCCACCAGGCGGGCAATGATCGACTGTGGTGAACCAAAATCGATGATGATGAGGTGCGGCGAGTGCAGGGATATCGGCATACGGCTGACCCTGCCAATCACCAAAATTTTGCTCCGAAAGACCTGGTTCGACCAGAGGATCAGGAGAGGATAAACCGGCCCCGACAATTGCATCCAAGGTTTGTTTACTGCGCTGAAGAGAGCTATGCACACAAATAGCGTTCTCTGGTAGCAAACGTGCAAGTGCGCTGAACTCCTTTGGCGAGTCGATCTCTGCAGGCATATCTGAATTGCCATAAAGACGGCCTTGATTGCTAGTAACGGGTGCGTGTCGTATCCACCACCAGCGGGTGACAGGGAATTTTGTTATGGGAAGTTTGTTGTTCATTCGCCTAATTGTAGAAGTTGACCGTGGATTCGGGCGTATCGCAGTATTGCGAAGAAGATAAAAATACTAGTCGTCACAAAAATTAGATTAAGTGCGACAGCGTTTAACAACAAATCAATCCGGAAAGTTTCGTCAATAAGTATGGCACGCAAACCCTCGAAAACGTGAGTCGAGGGGATTGCAGTTGCAATTGGTTGTAGCCAGTCCGGTAACACTGATATCGGGTAATAAACTCCACTCACCGGCTGAACCAAGAAGATTGCTGCCCAACCAAGGCTTTCAGCGCCTTGTCCGAACCTCAACACGAGCCCGCTTACTACTAAACCCAACGACCATCCCATAATTATTAGATTTGCGAAGAAAGCCGCTAGCGGTACACCAAGCGCGAATACCGAAACGTCGAATAGGATTATTGCCAAAATCGCCGCGCCTCCTACGCCGATAAGGGTCCGCACTAAGCTCACCAACAATAAGGCCGTGATCATTTCTCCGGGCCTGAGTGGGCTCACAAATAAATGCCCCAAATTTCGTGACCAGATCTCTTCTATGAAGCTCAGAAACAAACTAATTTGAGCGCGAAACATCACGTCCCATAAAAGTACTGCCGAAATTAGAATTCCGGCAGCTTCTGCTACCCACGAGCTGTGAGTTTCGAAAAACAGAGTGATGAACCCCCACAGGGTCATTTGTAAAGCGGGCCAATAGATCAGCTCAAGCAACCGCGGCCAAGATCCGCGGATCAAATAGTAATGCCGAAGCACCATGGCCCAGATTCGAACCCAAGCTCGTTTCGTGTGTATGCTCATTGAGCTGTCTCCGAGGCCGCGATCCGATCCCGGGCAATGTCAAGGAATACTTGCTCAAGAGTTTGACGACCAAAGCGAGCAATTAAGTGCGATGGTGTGCCACGGTCAACGATTCGTCCGGCTTTGAGCACCAGCACATCGCTACATAACCGCTCCACTTCGGACATATTGTGTGAGGCAAGTAAAATCGTCGCGCTGGTTTCACGCTGATAGTCTTCCAGATAACCTCTAACAGCGTCGGCCGTATCTGGATCCATCGATGCGGTTGGTTCGTCGAGCAACAAAAGACGAGGCTTATTGAGCAAGGCCTTAGCCAGGGAAGCGCGAGTTTTTTGCCCGGCAGACAGCTTGCCAGCAGGTCGGTCGAGGAATTCTGTGAGATCAAAATCGCTCGCTAACTGATTTATGCGAGAGTTTATTTGTGAAATGCCATACAGGTGGCCATAGACAATCAGATTTTCACGAACTGTTAGGCGGTGAGGCAAATCGACATAAGGTGAAGAGAAATTCATCCAAGGCAGTACGCGATGTCGGTGGCGGATCATATCTTCGCCAAAAATCCTAATTTCACCGGAACTCGGGAGTAAAAGTCCCAGCAGCATGCCAAGGGTAGTGGTTTTGCCAGCACCATTGCCTCCTAGTAGACCGACGGTGGATCCACGGGCAAGATCAAAACAGATCCGATCAACCGCGACCACATTGCCAAACCGTTTTGAAAGATCGCGAACGTTAATGATTGTTTCGGACATCGTGGCGCAACCTGACCTGACATGTCTTCAGGGTCAATGACTGCGAAGACATATGCGTCTGTGTTGGCGTTGGTCCTGATATACCATCCATAGCCAATACATAAGGACTTGGTGAGATATGTTTCTCAGATGTTGAAGATTTTGTTCACGTACAGACGGAGCATTGTGGTTTGCGCAATGCACCATAATAAATGATGGCCGTGAGCAAAGACACCCGCGCTTTAGTTTTCCTGTCGCACGTTTGCCTTGCGTATGAGTTTGTACACGATCGGGGCTAATGCCAAGCCTACTAGGCCGATAAGTGCGGCGACCACCCGAGGGGTCATAATGCTTTTCAGGGAGAATCCGTCCTCCGATTGGAGTAGGTCATCCAGTTCAGCCCCTGCCAGTGAAAGTATCAATGCTGCTGGAAAGCTGCCGAGCAAAGTGGCAACAAGAAAGATTTTAACGCGTACGCCGAGAATTCCCGCTGCTAGGTTTACCATCCCGAAGGGAAATAAGGGCACTAGGCGCATCGTTAACAAGTAGCTAAAAGCATTTTTCTGAAAGCCGGCCTCCATTTTTTGCAGAAATTTCCCTCCCCGCCGCACCAGAAAGTTTCCAACGGCGTTTCTGACAACCAGAAATACGATGGTTGCTCCTATTGTTGCGCCGCTCAAACTTAGCAGGGCGCCCGGAAAGGCTCCGAATAAAAATCCTCCTGCTAGAGTTACGAAAATTGGGCCAGGCAGAGAGAGTAGGACCACCCCTACGTATACTGCTAAGTAAGTGAATGGCGCTAGGAGTCCTGCATTTTCAACCCAAGTAGCGAGGTCATTGCGATGGGAGCGTAGGGTCTCAAAGCGTAGGTAAGACTCAACATCCAAGACAAATGCTATGCCGATCACCCCGACTAAAGCGACTAACGGTAAAGCACGCAACCAGAGGGGATGGGTTCGAATTTGCTGGTTCTCGCTAAGTTTAGGGCAGTCAACTGAATCTTCCCCATCAGGCACCGTGGAACGGGCCGGATGGCCATGTGCATTCATTAATTATTGATCGTTTTGTATCAATTGTGTTAGCGCGCGTCCAACTTCTTTGAAGTCGTAGCAAGTATCGGAGACCATCACAATATCGAGCGCTATGCTGGCTGACGAGCGTAACCGTAGCGTGTGTTGGGCAGCTGTAAGAAAATAGCGCCTAGAGCGCCAATTGACTTCACTGAGGTGACCTCGTATACACCCGCCCATTCTATCTTCGCCAGCGGGGGCAGTTAAGTGAAACGGACCTACCAACCTAGCGTTTTAGTTCGTAAGCGCAGGCACGGGTTTCGCGCGCGCATGTCGTCTGTGGCTGGCCGGAGAATCTTGGCCAGGAGACGGGCAAAAGGGCGCAAGCGTCTGTCTGCTTGAGTTGCTGACGGGGCCATGCCACGGCTCAAAAAACGACAAGATTTTATTCGTTTAAGCAAATTTGGCCGTAAGGTGGGGATGCGTCATTTTGTGCTCCAGGTGGCACCACGACCTTCGGGTGACGCTGTAAATTCTGAGCCGCGTATTGGCTTGACGGCAAGCCGCCGAGTTGGTGGTGCGGTCCAGCGCAATCGAGCACGCCGCCGATTGTGTTCGCTGGCCGAACAGGTCATAAACCTCAATGCACGGCCAGATCAGGATTATGTGTTGATAGCACGCAGTGAGATATTGTCGGCTTCATTTGGTCAGCTTAAGTTGGAGTTGGAGCGCGCTCTGGATAAACTCAATCTCCGTCGGCGCGCGTCGGATAATCGATAATCGAGGGTTTGATTCCGATGAGTCCTTTTGCCGTCGGGTTGCGTGGTTTGGTGCACACTTACCGCGTGTTTGTAGCGCCATGGTTGCCGCCGGCATGTCGGTTTACCCCAAGCTGTTCGGTTTATGCGCTTGAGGCACTGAAGCGACATGGCGCGTTTCACGGCGGGTGGCTGAGTGTAAAAAGACTTGCTAGGTGCCAGCCTTGGGGTGCTTGGGGGTACGACCCGGTGCCAGATGGCCCAATCCACGATCCTTCTCACCGCGGTACTCCAGGATGAACACATGAACGAGCAACGGAACCTTTTGCTTGCGATTGTTGTATCGGTTGCAATTTTGTTCGGATTTCAGCTTGTGTTCAGCCCTCGAACAATGCTGCCAGATGAGGAAAACGAGCCCGCACAAACAGGGATCACTCAAACACCGACACGGGATTTTGTCCAATCCCCGCCGAACGATCGAGAGGACCTCTCAGTCCCTGTTGATCCCAGCGCAGAGCGCACAGTTCTGCTTGAGGAAGCCGCTCGCATCCCGATCAACCCTCATGAGGAAGGGGCTGCAATTTCTGGTTCTATCGCCCTTAAAGGGGCACGTATTGATGATGTTGTTTTGAATCGGTACCAAGAAGAGATTGAACCAAATAGTCCCCGTATCGTGATGTTCTCTCCACTCGAGACTGCTCTTCCATACTACGCTGATTTTGGCTGGGTTGTGGACCAGGGCATTGAAATTGAATTGCCAGACGGTGAAACAATCTGGAGTGCCGATCGAGACAAACTGATTCCTTCCCAACCAGTAAAGTTAAGCTGGCAAAATGGGCAGGGGTTGCGTTTTGAGCGGGAGATTGCCGTTGATGAGAACTACATGTTCACGATCACCGATCGCGTCATCAACGATGGTACTCGGTCATTATTATTGTACCCCTACGGGCTCATTAGCCGAACAGATGAACCCGATACGTTGGGATTTTTTATTCTCCATGAAGGTCCCCTCGGCGTGTTTGACGGGACTCTTCAAGAATTGACCTATGACGACCTTAGGGATAATCCGGCTGAGACAGTACAGAGCACCGGCGGTTGGATAGGAATTACCGATAAATATTGGTTGGCGGCGTTAATACCCGACCAAAATATTCCCATGACGGGTCGTTTTTATTATACCAACACAGGAAGCCGCGAAAAATTCCAAGTTGATTATTTACTTGAAGGGAAACCACTTGCCCCGGCGGGGCGCATAGAGGTTACAAACCGTTTGTTTGCGGGCGCGAAGGTAGTGACCCTGCTTGATCAATACGAGAGCGACTTTGGTATCGCGCGCTTTGATCTGGCAGTAGATTTTGGTTGGTTTTATTTTTTAACCAAGCCACTTTTTTATCTTATCCACTACCTTACGGGGTACCTCGGCAATATCGGGCTCGCTATCTTGTCAGTAACTGTGATCATCAAGCTGATTTTTTTTCCGCTAGCTAACAAATCATATACTGCAATGAGCAAGCTAAAAAAGTTGCAGCCGGAAATGATGAAATTGCGAGAGCAGTTTGGTGACGACAAAGTGCGCCTTAATCAGGAAATGATGGCCCTATACAAAAGGGAAGGAGCAAATCCGCTTGCTGGTTGTTTGCCAATCGTGATTCAGATTCCAGTCTTTTTTGCTCTTTATAAAGTGTTGTTTGTTACAATTGAAATGCGACACGCGCCGTTTTACGGCTGGGTCCAAGATCTTTCGGCACCGGACCCAACAAGTATATTTAATTTGTTCGGTTTGCTTCCGTACACCCCACCCGAATTTTTAGCTATCGGCCTCTGGCCGCTAGCGATGGGTTTCACAATGTGGTTGCAGCAAAAACTCAACCCCGCACCTCCTGATCCGACGCAAGCGCGAATTATGATGCTTCTGCCGGTTGTTTTTACTTTCTTGTTCGCGAGGTTCGCCGCTGGGCTGGTTATATATTGGACATGGAACAACGTCCTGTCCATCCTCCAGCAGTGGGTTATCATGCGCCGAATGGGGGTCAGGGCGTAACGTGACTGGGGCCTGCAATGCGGGAGGGGCTGCAGCGGTAGCAGCAGCGCGGAGGCTGTTTGCACAAAAATGCGAGTTCATCCAGAGTGCTGCGCGTCTGGATCAGATTCCTGTGGCGGACGAAGATGAAGTCGCGTTCGCTGGACGGTCAAATGTGGGGAAATCGAGTCTGGTGAATTCCTTAGTCGGACGAAAGGCGCTCGCTCGATCATCTACCACACCTGGTCGTACTCGGCAGATCAATTTTTTTGATCTTGGCGGACGCCTAATGCTTGTTGATCTCCCTGGGTACGGCTACGCTCGCGCCTCAAGATCGGATATCTCGGCTTGGACGAATTTGGTTTGTGATTATTTGCGGTCGCGCGCAAATCTAAGACGGGTCTGTCTGTTAATTGACTCTCGCCATGGCCCAAAAGACACTGATTTTGAAGTAATGTCTTTGCTCGACGAAGCTGCAGTATCTTATTTGATTGTGCTCACTAAGATTGACAAACTTGACGGCTCTGCCCTTGGTGAGCAAATAGAGAAGGTCTTGGCAAGAATCTCCAAACGGCCAGCGGCCCACCCCTTCGTGCTTGCGACTAGTGTGCGCAACAGCGCTGGAATAGGTGATTTGCGGCTGTCTTTGGCGGAGTTGGTTCAATCAATTCCGCGTATATAAAATATCCTGTAATCTGAACGAATATGACCAAATCCACCGATCTTGCCACCCCTGAGCAACTTCGAGTCGCCGCAACGTTGTCCGAGGCCTTGCCTTATATGCGTCGCTTCAAGGGCAAGACTTTCGTGATTAAGTTTGGTGGTCATGCGATGGATGACGATACGCTAGCTGACTTGTTTGCTCGTGATGTGGTGCTGTTAAAACAAGTAGGCATAAACCCGGTGGTTGTGCATGGTGGCGGACCACAGATTGATCGCATGTTGGAACGCCTTAAGATTCAGAGCTCATTTATTGACGGCCTAAGAGTGACAGACGCGGCTACTGTGGAAATCGTCGAAATGGTACTTGCTGGCTCGATAAACAAGCAGGTGGTCTCAGCAATCAATCGCGCTGGCGGTTGCGCCGTGGGACTATCGGGAAAGGATGCTGACTTGATTCAGGCGCGACCGTTGCGGCGCGCCAATCGTGACCCTGGTTCCCAGATTGAGAGAGTACCGGACCTTGGCTTTGTAGGTGATCCGGAGACAGTTAATCCGGCCGTACTCGAAAAGTTTGCACAGGCCGAGATCATTCCCGTCATTGCTCCGATAGGCATTGGTGATCGAGGCGAGACCTATAATATCAACGCGGATACGGCCGCTGGCGCGATTGCTGCAGCGTTATGTGCGGCTAAGCTAATAATGATGACCGATGTGGAAGGATTGCTTGACCAGTCTGGGACGCTGATACCCCGGCTCAATCCTGATGAGGCGAGGGCGATGCTAAGGGATGGCACCATTGACGGGGGTATGATCCCGAAAGTAGAAACCTGTCTTGCTACGGTCAAGGGTGAAACGGAGGCAGCGCATATCCTAGATGGCCGAGTTCCGCACGTGCTTTTGTTAGAAATCTTTACTCCACATGGTGTTGGCACCATGATCGTTGACGACGAAGGCACACTTGGGGATGACAAGGCAAAAAAGACATAAGGCCCATAAGCTAAGCTATTGTTGTGGTTCCGTGTCGCGCTGTTAACGTGGACACTTTCCTGGAAGTGGTTATCGCTAAATTTTGATGGCAACTAATCACCTTGTCATTGCCGTGAGGCTAGGACAGTGTGACGAGATGAATGATTCCGCGCCGCGATCGCAGTTATTGGTTCGAAGCCGCCTAGGCAGTCCGGAAGCTTGGCTCTTCGATCTAGATAACACACTTTATCCCGCAGCTTCTAACCTTTTCGATCAAATCGACCAGCGCATGGGTGTGTACATCTCAAACTTGCTGGGAATAAGCCAAGAACGTGCGCGCGAACTACAAAAACGCTATTATCGAGACCATGGAACAACTTTGAATGGGTTGATGTCCCATCATGCTGCCGATCCTGACGCCTACCTTGAATATATTCACGATATCGATCTTACCGTTATTAGCTCGGCACCGTCCCTAGCTGCTGCCTTATCTCGGCTTCCAGGGCGCAAAATTGTTTTTACCAACGGCTCGGTAGGACATGCAGAGCGAGTCATGGCGAGACTCGGCGTTACTAATTATTTTGAAGGAATTCATGATATTAAGGCTAGTGAGTATAAGCCAAAGCCGGCTTATGCAGCTTATCGTTCAGTGATTTCGCGGTTTGGGTTGACAGCTGGTTCCGTTGTTATGATCGACGACATACCCACTAACCTTGAGCCAGCCGCGAAGCTTGGCGTCACTACGGTTTGGGTGCGGAATGATCGCTGGGCGAGCTACGTTGCAGGTGATCATATTGATCATGTGACTGATGACCTTGCAGAGTGGTTAGCCCGCATTGCTATCGAGTGAGTTACAAATGCGGCTGATGATGTAGGCAAATCCACTGGACTGAAATCGCGATTAAATTAGCTGGCATCAAACAACTTCTTGGGATCGCTGCCGAACGTACTTATCAAAGCCGGAAGAAAAACCATGACAAATGACAACCTGGAGCAGTCCATCGAAGACGCTTGGGAGAGACGGGACTCCATCACCCCTGTTACCGAGGGGTCAGTTCGTGATTCCATAGGAACGGCGCTAAACGGACTTGACTCGGGCCGCTATAGAGTTGCTGAACCGCGTGGGTCCGGGTGGTTTGTCCATCAATGGCTAAAAAAAGCTGTACTGCTGTCCTTTCGTCTCACTGATATGCGCCCTATAGAAGGGGCGCCAGGTGGCGCGTTCTGGTATGACAAGGTGCCATCTAAATATGCTGATTGGGATTCTATGCGCTTTGCTGAGGCCGGGTTTAGAGCTGTTCCTGGCAGTTTAGTCCGTTATTCAGCCTATATTGCGCCGGGCGTGGTATTGATGCCATGCTTCGTTAATCTAGGGGCATATGTTGGCGAAGGCACGATGATCGACACGTGGGCAACGGTTGGATCGTGTGCACAGATTGGCAAGAACTGCCACATATCTGGGGGCGCTGGCATCGGTGGTGTGCTCGAGCCATTGCAGGCAGAGCCTGTGATTATCGAGGACAACTGCTTTGTAGGTGCCCGAAGTGAGGTGGCCGAAGGCGTTATAGTTGAAACGGGGGCTGTGCTGTCGATGGGTGTGTACATTGGAGCTTCCACTCGAATAGTGGACCGTGACAGCGGCCAAATATATGTTGGCCGAGTTCCTGCGTACTCCGTGGTAGTCCCGGGTTCTATGCCAGGTAGGCCGCTTGAGGATGGAAGTCCTGGTCCATCGCTATATTGTGCGGTAATCGTGAAGCGTGTTGATGCGGGAACGCGCTCTAAGACCTCCATTAATGACTTGTTGCGTGACTGACGTCTGACGGAGTTAAAGTTTTTGCTAGGTTGCCATGTACACGAGTTCGCACGTTCTTGCTGCGGATCGGGGATCTAATCCAGCAAGCTATCGTTTTTAGGGGGGGGATACCAAGCGCGAACAATTCAAGGCGCCGTACACGTAACCGGTAGATTTAGGTAGCAAAGTCGGGTCCACCATACTGCGGTGAAAATTACTCCAGCTATTGGCTTAACGCGTTGGAAAATTCCAATCCTAGCCGAACCGACTTCATAGCTGAACGACGTTGTTGTCGGTCACTTTTGATAAAATGTTCCTTTTTGTCATGAAACGTCTTGGGTGCATTACATAAAGGCCATTTCAGTCCGGAATGGACGCGCAAGCAAAGCAGCAATAGTAGTGTCGATATCTGCCCTATCGTGCAGCACTGAGTTGACCGCGTAGGATATTGGCATTTCTATGCCGTATCGGGAGGAGAGATTTGCAATCGAGACTGCGGTTGCGACTCCTTCAACCGTGTTCGCTGATTCCGTCATTGCCCTTTCAAGGGTTTTCCCAGCACCAATAGTACGACCCAGAGAATAATTACGCGACTGCTCGCTTGTGCAGGTCAGCACTAGATCCCCAATTCCAGATAAACCCATCAGCGTTTCGGGTTTGCCCCCTAGAGCCAAACTTAAACGCCCAATTTCTGCTACACCTCGAGTTATCACAGCAGATCTGGCGTTGTCACCGAGCATTCGCCCGTGGGCAATGCCGCAAGCGATGGCTAGCACGTTCTTGACCGCACCACCCACCTGAGTGCCGATTACGTCGTCCGATAGATAGGGTCTAAAATTCTGATCGCCGAGAGCGTGAATAATTTTTTCTCCGGCGGTTTGATCATCGGCAGCTACGGTGACCGCGGTAGGACGTCCCCGCGCGACTTCACTGGCAAAGGTTGGTCCAGACAAGACCGCCACGGTCGCCTGAGGAGCGCACGCTGCAGCGACTTCGCTCATCAAGGCACCTGTTTTAATTTCAATTCCCTTAGCGCAAATCACCAAGGTTGTCCTTGGCTTGATATGTTGACTAAGTGCGTCGAGTGCTGGGCGCATTGACTGCGCTGGCACTGCGATCAAAAGTAGGGCCGCCGTCGCTACCTCTTCAAGATCCCCTTTGCCTACTATTGTCGGAGCAAGCGCCACATCTTGAAGTGCAAACGGGTGGCGGTGTTCGCTGTTCACCATCGCTGAAATTTCTGGCACGGGATCCCAGAGAGCTACATGGTGTCCGTTTCGGGCGGCAACTGTGGCTAATGCCGTTCCCCAGGCTCCAGCTCCGATTACGCCTATCTGCATCGTTTCAGCCAACAGCCTAGGCTTTCACGCCTGCACCGATTGCCGGCGCGGCGTTCGGATCGAGCGGCCAGCGCGCGCGCGGCGCGGCGGTGAGGTCATCCACCATGTTAAGGCGAAGGCGTTCTATCCCTGCCCAAGCTACCATTGCCGCATTGTCCGTGCACAGTGATAGTGGCGGCGCGGCGAAGGAAAAGCCGATTTCGTTCGCCGTTGCCTTGAGACGTTCACGCAAGATCCCGTTAGCTGCGACACCGCCGGCGACGACCAAGACGCCTTTGCCATAAGCTTCGACGAAGGCTTGAGCGGCATGGCGCAATCGGTCCGTAAGGATATCGGCCACAGCCTCCTGGAAGCTTGCACAAAGATCGGGGACGTCTTTTTCTAGTACTTTTCCTTTGGCAATTATCCGGCTAACCGCTGTCTTAAGGCCGGAAAATGAAAAATCGCACCCGGCTCGACCCTGCAGTGGACGTGGGAGAGCATAACGGTTCGCCCTCCCTTGGGACGCGGCCCTTTCGATTGCTGGGCCACCTGGATAATCAAGTCCAACCATTCTTGCTACCTTGTCAAAGGCCTCACCAGGGGCGTCATCGATTGTCGTGCCGAGTCGACGGTAATGCCCAACTCCGTCCACAATGAGAAATTGACAATGACCGCCAGAGATCAGCAGTAAAAGATAAGGAAAATCAATCTGGGATGTTATGCGCGGGGTAAGGGCATGAGCCTCTAAATGGTTGACTGCTATTAGCGGTAAATCGTGGACTAGGGCAATTGATTTCGCCATGGTTAGTCCAACTATGAGCCCTCCAATGAGTCCGGGCCCAGCGGTCGCGGCAATTCCGTCTAGATTGCTGAAGTTAAGCTCGGCCTCATTCAGCGCCCGTTTTATCAAGCTGTCGAGATATTCGATATGACTGCGTGCAGCAATTTCCGGAACCACACCGCCAAACGGTCGGTGCTCCTCAAGCTGGGAATGGACCAAATTGCTCTGAATACCGTGTTCACTGACAATCGCAGCGGCGGTCTCGTCACAACTGGTTTCTATGCCCAAGAGGATCATGTTGTAGCCGAATCATCGCCGTCTTTAGGAGTCATCTAGTATAAGAAGTATTCTTGACCATAGTGTAGCGAACGTGAAGCCGTTCGTCTTTTATGGATTAATAATTACTATGCGCTAATGCCGGAGGTTGCCCGTGACTGTTTTTAAACTGCCACTCCGGATTGGCACCCGCCGAAGTCCTCTTGCGCGTGTCCAAGCCAAAATGGTTCGTGATCAATTGTGTGCGGCTCATGGCCCGCTTGCTGCGGAAGGTGCTCTCGAGGTTGTGTTCATCCAAACTACGGGTGACGTAGTTCAAGATCGGCCGCTTGCGGATATAGGCGGGAAGGGCTTGTTTACCAAAGAAATCGATACCGCACTGATAAACGGACATATTGACTTTGCGGTCCACTCTATGAAGGACGTCCCGACCGTTCTGCCGGGAGGCCTTACAATCTCATGTGTGTTGCCGCGTGAAGACCCGCGGGATGCTTTTATCAGCTCTAGCGGTGTAAATTTAGCGGGACTTCCTTCGGGCTCTTTAATTGGAACGGCATCATTACGCCGCCGAGCACAGATACTGGCGCGGCGACCAGATTTAGTGGTTGAGCCGTTGAGAGGCAATGTCAATACAAGACTTAAGAAACTTGATGCGGGTGTAGTCGATGCGACTCTACTCGCTTTGGCCGGTCTTAAACGACTTGGTCAGGATCATGTGGTGACGGAAATTCTGTCACCCGAGACAATGTTACCGGCAGTTGCCCAGGGGGCTATCGGAGTGGAATGTCGGCGCGACGATGAGCAAATTCTTAGTTTGCTGATGCCCCTCAATCATAGCCCCACAGAGATTGCGGTGTGTGCTGAGCGAGCCTTGCTTGCTCGACTCGATGGTTCCTGCGAGACTCCTATAGCAGCGCTCGGCACCCTCGATGGGGTGGGAGGTATTACCTTATCAGGACTAATTGCAGCCCCAGACGGTTCCAAATTGATAGATGGTAAAATCCAGGGCGCATGCGCAGAGGCAGGTAAATTGGGCGAAGAGCTGGGAGCACGGTTGTTGGCTAAGGCCGGTTCCGCTTCTTTGGCGATCAAACGATGAATCACACAACTGGGGTGGTGCCGGGCGTGTGCTTAATCCGTATACGGTGCTGTTCAGGCATATCCTTTGCCAAGAGGCGGACAGGCGTGGGGATATGCCCACGGACAGTGGTTTGAGGCAGTGAAGCTTTTGCTCACCCGACCGCGCGAACAAGCTGAGGCGTTAGCAATTAAACTCCGCGCTCGAGACATCGATGTGTGGATTGAACCCATGCTGAGTATTATTCCGCATACGAATGTTAAGCTCGAGACCCATGATTACCAGGCTCTTTTGGTAACTAGCTCGAACGGGGCTGATTCACTTGCCGAAGCCACAACGCGTCGGGACTTAAAGTTGTATGTCGTCGGCGATGTGACTGCTGCGACACTGTCACATCACGGCTTTGCCGACGTCTGGTCAGCGGATGGCAATGTTGATGATCTCGCGGCAATGGTTGAGAAAGATGTCGACCCATCTGAAGGCTCTCTCTTGCATGTAGGGGGTGTTTATTTGGCTGGTGATTTAGTCAGCCGATTGCGTTCGAGCGGGTATAAAACACGTCATGTTGCGCTCTACCACACCGTTGCAGCTTCCACCTTAACACAGGAAGCGCGGTGCGCTATGGCTAACAAGGAAATTGACGGTGTCTTGTTTTTTTCACCCGGGACGGCCAGAATTTTCGTGGCATTGGTGTCAGGGGCTCTATGTGAAAAAGCACTCGTTGACATGACTGCCTTTTGCTTAAGTGAAGCTGTTGCTAAGGCCGCAAACCGGGCTTCCTGGGGGCATCTTGTAGTTAGCGATCGGCCGGCTGCTGCTAGCTTAATAGCGGCCGTCATGGCTGCACAGTAGGCGCGAAGGGATGCCCGAGAAGTCGGACCGGAGTTCGCGGCGTAGTTCCAAGCCCAAGGTCAAAAAGGGTGTGAAGCGCGTTGCTAAGATAAAAGAGGAAACCCGCAAGTCTGCCTCGGACGCAAACGAGCAACCGTCATTGACAAATGATGGACCACCGGTTCTCCGAACATCTCGCATTGGTCGGTTAATTCGTAATCCTGGATGGGCAAGTGTCTTCGTAGGTGCTGCGGTCGCGGTCAGTGTGGCTATTCCAATGGTCATATTTATCGAATTTAATCGGCCGGATCCAGCTAGGGACTCCGTTCTGCAAGCGCGTCTCAAGGTTATCGAAAATAGCCTCGCGCGGGTGGGTATAACCGAGACCAAAATTAAGGGTGTGGACGGCAGGCTCTCAGATCTTGATCGTGACTTCATCGCGTTTCGGAATACACTCGCGGATTTAGAAGCGCAGGTAGAGGACGCGACGAACAACAATGAGAGTGAACTTGCTGTTGCAAACTGGGAATCTCGTTTTGCCGCGTTGACAAGCGAAATACATGCCCTACGTAGTAGTGTCGGTGCAGGTTTGGGCGAAGGCACTTATGTGGGCCCGCAGTTTGATAGCGGGTTGTTGCTCGCTGTGGGACAATTGAGGTCGGCGATTGCTCGTGGCGAACCTTACGCGGATGAGTGGGATTTAACGAGGGCGCTTGCTAAGTCTACACCGCCAGTGCTGAATGCTCTTGAGCGCCTTATGGCACATCGTAATCAAGGGGTCCCAACTCAGGCCGAGTTAGAGCGAAGGTTCCCTGCGCTCGCTCGTTCGTTAATCCGTGCTGAGGCCACCAGCGTTAGCTCTGGTTGGTGGGATCGTGCCTTGATAAAATTGAGTGAGGTAGTGAGTGTTCGTCCGATCGGTCCTGGGGTCATAGGCGACGATGTCGGAGCTTTAACGGCCCGTGCTGAGGCGAGACTTGTCTCCGGAAACCTGGCCGAAGCAATTACTATGATTGCTAAGCTGGATGCGCGAATTGGTCTCGCTGGTGGTTGGCTAGATGCCGCGCGCGTGCACCTCGAGGCAGAGTCGTTATTGGACGAATTGACACGACAGGCCATTGCTCTGACAGGCAAGAGCAGGCAAGTATCAATCCCAGAACGGGCGAGTCCTTAGCACAGTATGGGCCGGATTCTTATTTATGTTGTTCTGATTACTGCGGCGGGTTCGGTGGCAGTGTGGGTTGCCGAGCAACCCGGTGAGGTTCGTCTTACTTGGCAGGGTTATTTGTTGGAAAGCTCTGTATCGATGCTGTTTGTATTGGTGATTGTGTGTGCCGTGCTGTTGGCGATTGCGTATGAGGTTCTAAATTTTATTTTTTATAGTCCGAGATTAATCCACACCATCCGACGAAACAGGTCCCGTGAAAGGGGTTATCGTTCGTTGACCCGGGGGATGGTTGCTGTGGCAGCCGGCGATGTCAAAGCTGCAAAACGCGCTGTCCGTGCTACGGAAGCCTTGCATGTCGAGCCACCTCTACGTCTTTTATTGACTGCGCAGGCCGCTCAGCTGGAGGGTGACGAAATTGCCGCAAGGGAAAGTTTCCAGGCCATGCTAGCCGACCCGGAGAGTGAGTTTCTGGGTCTGCGCGGTCTTTTGGTCCAATCGCTTCGAAAAGGTGACAAAGTGACGGCTTTGGCATTGGCACGCCGAGCCTTTGAGATCAACCCACGCGCCGAGTGGGTGCTCACAAATCTAATTGACCTCGAGACTATTGCTGGCAATTGGCCGGACGCTGAGCAGTCTGTTATTGCGGCGCAAAGGGCGAAGCGCATTAAACCTGAAAATGCTCGTCGTCGTCGAGCATTGCTTCTTTATCAACGCGCGCAAGCGGCATTTGATCAGACTGATGAGAAAACTGCGCGTGATTTGGCAATGCGCGCGATCAATCTAAGGGCCGATTTTATGCCAGCAGTGGTGTTCGCCGCGAAACTGCTTGCTAAGGTTGGCCATCTCAAACGTGCGCGCAAATTGATAATGCACGCTTGGCAAACCGCCCCACATCCTGATCTTGCTGATACGCTTGTCCAAATATCGGAGCCACTAACTCCACTTGCTCGAATTAAGGTTTTGGAACCGCTTATGTCATTGCGGCCAGGCGACCTAGAAGGGCATCTCGTACTAGCGTCCGCGTTGCTCGATGCTTCCCTGTGGGGTGCGGCGCGGGAACATCTGGGTCAGGCATCGCGAGGTATGTCGGATCAGCGCTTATACCGGCTGATGGCAAGACTTGAGGAAGGCGAAAATAACGACGAAGGCGCCGCGCGACAATGGCTGCTCAAGGCGTCGAGGGCACCCAGTGAGCCAATTTGGAAATGTAGAGTGTGTGGAGAGATTGCCAATAATTGGGGCATTCAATGTTCATCCTGCGAAGCAGTGGACAGCTTGGAGTGGGGGACAGCCAATAGTGGAGATAGTGTCGACAGAAGACAGGAGTTAGCTTTTGTTAAGTGGACCAAAAGCACTCTCGAAAACGTTATTCCTAACCGACCCACACCTAGGATGAATCTAAGTCAGAAAAGTGAATAGCCACCGTCAATTACAAAAGTATCTTCAATATGATAGGCGCTGGCGTCCGAGACTAAATAGACGGCGATTGGTCCAAAGTTGGCTGTATCGCCCCAGCGACGCATCGGCACGCGTCGGAGTAGGTATTTCTTGACAGTGTCGCGGTGGAGCCAATCGTGAGTCATGTCGGTGTCGATCCATCCTGGTAGGATTGAATTGGCACGAACTCCATGTCGTGCCAATCCCACTGCAAGTGACGCGCATCATTGAAATGAGCCCACCTTTTGTGGCCGCGTAATGCTGTCCTGAGGCTTGGCCTTCCAGGGCAGCTAGGCTTGCGGTGGCCACTAAAGAAACCTCCAATATTATGTTCGCACATATGCCGTGCCGCCGCACGCAACGTGAAGAACGCACCGTCCAAATTTACGTTCATTACCCGCCGCCATTCAGCCGTAGTCATCTCAACGGAGGACTTGGCCTACCCTCCGACACCGGCATTGGCAAAACCACGCATCGACTTGGCCAAGGGCATCCAGGGTTTTAGCAAATGCATCCTCGACAGCTGTTTCGACGGCGACGTCGCATTGTAGCGCTAGAACTTTGATTCCGTGGCGTGTTAATTTTTCCGAAGCAAGAGAATTTTTCTGCTCGTTGGTTCCCCAAATACAAATGTCTGCGTCGGCCCTCGCGAGTGCTTCTGCCATTCCAAGTCCTATCCCGGAGTTTCCGCCGGTTACAAGAGCAGTTTTTCCCGTTAGATCGAATGCAGGGTATGTCATATTTTAAGTTGTCTCCTTACGTATCCGTGCAGTTAATTGAAATGTCTCGACGTTGATCGGTTTGTCGATTTATATGTAGCTCCGGCGTTGGGGCATACATACGGCCAAGAACAGCAAGGGGATGTGGCTCATGACGCAATATAGGAGCAGCGAAGGTCAAGATTCATGGAAAGCGCCGACGCAGTTAAAGGGGTCAGCTCTTTTGTCGAACGCCGTGCAGCGCAGTTTACCGGACGGTAATATTATAACTATTGAACTCTCTTTGGGTGGACACTTCAATAAATTGGAAATTCAAGGAAGCGTGCTGGCTTTTCAATCGTG
>PTKE01000021.1 GCA_002937585.1 Alphaproteobacteria bacterium MarineAlpha9_Bin6
GCAGTAATTTCGTCAAGTTCCTTCCTAAATACCTCAGAATCCCCAAGTGCGTTTGGATCAAGGATGATACTCAGCATGTTATTGATCGCGGTATTTTGTACCTGATTCCTCGGCACACACGTACCCCCATTTATAAGCGCACCTGCCAACACCTCACAGATAAAAGATAAGCCGTAGCCCTTGTGATCGCCGAAGGGGACAAGAGCACCCCGCGGATTGCCAAACATGACATCAGGGTTATTCGTCGGGAACCCCTCAGGATCGAGGAGTACGCCGTCAGCGATTTCCTCGCCCCTATTGCGCGCAACCAGAACCTTCCCCATCGCCACTTTACTAGTCGCCATGTCGAGCACGATTCGTGGTTGCTCACTAGTACTCGGAATTGATGTGCAATACGGATTTGTCGAATAACGGCCTTCTACGCCCCCGTAAGGCGCGACTTGTGGGGAGAGGCCGATTGCATTGACAAAATGAATAGATACAAAGCCAGCGTCAGCGCATTTTTCACCCCACGCTCCAATACGGCCAAGATGATGTGAATTGCGCAGGGCAATGATCGTAGCTCCGGTTTCGCGGGTCTTTTCAATTCCAATGTCTAATGTTTCGGCACCAATCACTTGTCCATAACCCAAATTACCGTCCACTTGCACCACTGGTCCGCTCTGGTGAGTAACAGTGGCATGCTGATTAACATTGATAGCCCCACGTAACACACGCTCCACATACCTGGGCACCATCCCGATGCCGTGGCTATCGTGGCCAGTCAGATTTGCTTCGATCAGGTTTTCAGCAATAGCCGACGCTTCGTCTTGGTTGGAATCCGCAGCAAGGAATATCGCTTGTATTACATTGGCTAATCGTTGTGCTGTCGCAATCATGGCTTCGCCTTTATGTTTCTTTGTCGGACTAAATCGGTTATCGAGACAATCAACCGAGAGATTCAGCATGCTTAGACTTAAGCGACATCGCCGTAGTCTCCCTTACCAGATATTACCCACGTGGACAGTGCCTCATCCAAGGTAAGTGGAATCAGTAGAAGAACATTGCGATTTGGACAACGGCTTAGGCCTAAACGAGAATCAATACGTTGTTTATGCATTAATTATAGAACAATCATTTAACGAATATGATTTTTGCGAATTACCAAGATGAATTAGCATGCAACAAAAAGCTGCAGAGAGGAGCTTTTTTTATCAACTGCTAACCGGTATCACATCGGATCAATCGATGCAGCTTGGCTTTTGATCCACTGGGACAACGATATTCCGTGTTCCGAGAAATTCGTTGATAGCTTTTTTGAATTCGTCATTTACACCAAATGCGAAATTTGGGTTTATCCTTGGGTTGAATGCAGATCCATAAAAGTCTTTATGGCCGCCCTGGTGTAGACCCACCAGGTAATAAACGCCACCATCTGAATAAAATATCGGCGAACCCGAATTATCGCGCCTACCCAGGTCACAGTCGTGTAGCAGGATTGAGGGTATGCCCCAAAACATATCGCCTCGCTCTTTCCGGTAAAATTGGCATTTTCGGTTAACCAATTTACGGACGGGTCGATGGCGAAAATCAAATGAAACGTGAACGATGTTATCCCTCAATTGGTCAAAATTGAGGGACGTAACCGGAAGAATTCCTACGGAGTTGAAACCTTGATTGGTATTATCTGCAAGAACATCGCGCGTGAGTCTCAGAATAATCCAGTCATCCTGTAACTGGCCCGGTCTAACAAGTATGTTGCCGGCATGGGATTGGGTTAGATCAACCACCACTTTCTTTTTGGGATCGCCATCCGGGAAAAAGCTGACCTGATGTGATCTCAACTGTCCTAGTTCGTCGTAGACCACGTGAGCACTCGTGACCATGACATCGCCACGCATCGCAAGGGTACCAACACCGACATACGAGCCAGCAACGACGATACCCACTGACTTTAAATGATACATATCGTGATACGTCTGGCGCTCTCGGTCATCTTCTCCATATACCATCGCGGTGCTGCACGGTGCAGTTCCGAGCCATACAACGATAAGGAGAGTGCGTGCCATGCAAGAGGGTAAAAAATTTAACTGGTGGCCCTCACCCGTTGGACGTAGCAATAGGATGCAGCAGTTCCTGAAGCACCGAGCACCTAAAGTGGTTACTGGATCCCTGAGCATTTAGAGCTTTCCGAACGCATACATGTACACTCCTGGCACAGACTCGGTTTTCTACAGGAGCCATAATATGCGTCTACGCATCCATTTTCGAATGGTGGATCATCACAGACAGAACACCAAACATAAAATGACTAATGTTTACTCACTTTTAAACCATGGACTTACCTCTTGACTAATTTTTAGGCATATCGGATAACAGCATGTCATCAAATCTATACTTTCGTCTGGAGTTCAAGAAAGACACATTTATATTTTCCTTGGGAATTCAATGAAATAAGGAATTTCTTTCCTGTACGCTCCTGTTTGGCACATTTCTTGCGCGTACTAAACTATTGTGTGAATCAATCTTCTTAAAGGAGTTACGACATGATCAGTTGGAGGAATCCCGCCAAATTGGCCTTCGTGGCAGCCTTTTTGGCCGGGACTAATATCATGGTGAATCCAGTGTCGGCTGAAGACACCATCAAAATTGGTGTGCTGCATTCTCTGTCCGGCACAATGGCAATAAGCGAAACAACGCTCAAGGATACCATCCTAATGATGGTGGATGAATTAAATGCCAACGGTGGTCTTCTGGGCAAAACCGTTGAGGCAGTGGTTGTGGATCCAGCCTCAAACTGGCCATTGTTTGCCGAAAAAGCGCGTGAGCTAATAGAAAAAGACGAGGTCGTGGCGGTATTCGGTTGTTGGACTTCGGTGTCACGAAAGTCCGTTCTGCCGGTTTTTGAAGAGCTTAACGGCCTCCTCTTTTATCCGGTCCAATATGAAGGGGAAGAAAGCTCGCGCAATGTTTTCTACACTGGTGCGGCGCCAAACCAACAAGCTATACCGGCAGTGGAATATCTGATGAGTGAGGACGGCGGTGCAGCGGAACGCTGGATTTTATTAGGTACGGACTACGTGTACCCCCGGACCACTAATAAAATCTTGCGCGCCTTCTTACACGCTAAGGGCGTATCTGACGACGATATTATGGAACAGTACACGCCCTTCGGCCATTCAGACTGGCAAACGATTGTGAGCGACGTAAAGGACTTCGCTTCAGCCGGAAAATCTACGGCTGTGGTCTCAACTATCAATGGAGACGCGAACGTACCGTTTTATAAGGAACTCGCAAATCAGGGCATCCGCGCGGAAGATATCCCAGTGGTCGCATTTTCAGTCGGCGAAGAGGAACTTTCGGGGCTGGACACAGAACCATTAGTTGGACATCTCGCAGCATGGAATTACTTCATGTCAGTAGAAAACGACACCAATGCCGATTTCATCGATAGATGGCATGCCTTCATTGGCAATGAGAACCGAACCACCAATGATCCAATGGAAGCACACTATATTGGTTTCAAAATGTGGGTACAGGCAGTTCGACAGGCTGGCACCACTGACGTCGATGCCGTGCGACAGGCAATGTACGGACAAACTGTAAAAGCACTCAGTGGATACGAATCAATGATGAACACCAACCACCATCTGTCGAAACCGGTCATGATTGGAGAAATTCAATCAGATGGTCAATTCGATGTGGTCTGGCAAACAGATGGCGTCGTCAAGGGTGATGCTTGGAGTGATTATATCCCTGAAAGTGCCAAACTAGTCGCCGATTGGACCTATCCTTGGGTCTGCGGAAATTGTGAAGCTCCGCGTTTCGCAGTCTCTGATTAGGGAACTTAAAAAACGACGCATGACCGTTGCTAACTCCTTCGCTAGCTAACGGTCACGTGTTGTTTTATTAGATCAATCTACTAACACTTCTTCCAGCCAATGATGCACAAGCGTGACGTTCTTGGTTAGACCATCCGGCCTTTGTGTAAGATAAACTTAAAGGTGTTATCTAACCCACGCATCGCCATATTGTTACTCTTCTTTTTCGATGTTGAGAAACCTATGTCGCTAGGGCAAAGATCCACCATATCCGGCGCTATTTTTTCCGTCTTCTTAATTATAATGAGTCCGATAAGTAGCGTAGCCCAGGACACTCTATCCCTGACGGAAATGGTAACTGCTTTAACAGCGAAGGGCTTTGATGAAAAAGCCGCCGCTGTCGAAGCACTAGCAGAAGTTGGAGAGGATCAGGTTGAACTAATCCTTGAAGCGTTACTTGAAGGCCGTCTCTATGCCCGTAAGAACGATGGTAAAGTTCTAATCGTAGAGAAGCGAGACAAAATCTATTTGTTATTTGACCCCGTTGAGTTGACCGAGGTAGGCCAAGCTTCCAAGAAAGAAATCACAAAACTCCGTGTAAACAATCGCCTCCGCAGGATTATTCGGAGCGCCCTCGGCAGACTAACACTGCTCAGTCCCGACCCAGCTAAACGTATGGAAGCCGCTGGAGTCCTGTTCCAAAAACCGAGTCCCGCAAATGCAAGCATATTGGCGGCGGCCCTGGAACGTGAAACAGACACGGCAATCCGCTCCAAAATGGCCAAGGCTTTAGCAGCTATACAGCTTGGCCCGCAAAACCCCGTTGAGACACGGATTGCCGCGATCGCTGAACTCGAAGCATTTGTTGAGCCAGAAGTTCGATCACTGTTGTCAGCGCTTTTGATTCAAGACGATTCGGGTGCATTTCGTGAACAAGATGCAAACGTTCGTGCTGTGGCCAAACGCGCACTGGAAAACATTGAAAGCAAGCTACGGTTATACGGGATACTTGAAACTCTGTTCCACGGATTGAGTCTGGGATCGGTTCTTTTGCTTGCAGCAATTGGACTCGCGATCACGTTCGGGGTGATGGGTGTGATCAACATGGCCCACGGTGAAATGGTAATGCTGGGTGCCTACACCACATTCATCGTGCAGGAATTATTTCGCACCTACTTGCCTGGTGGTTTTGACTATTCGCTGATGGTTGCTATTCCGTTGGCCTTTGCAGTTTCAGGGTTTGCAGGTATTTGCGTTGAACGAGGTATAATACGCTATTTATACGGGCGGCCGCTCGAGACCCTTTTAGCCACCTGGGGTTTAAGTTTAATTCTGCAACAACTTGTTCGCACCGTCTTTGGCCCGACCAATCGTGAAGTTGGCAGTCCAAGCTGGATGATGGGCGCGGTCGATCTCACTGGCGGGATAGTACTCCCCTATAACCGTATCTATATAATTTTGTTCAGTATCACCGTATTGATAGTCTTGCTGGCTGTGCTTCGCCACACCACTTTCGGTCTTCGCATGCGTGCTGTAACTCAGAACCGCAGTATGGCTGGTGCGATGGGTATCCGAACGGGACGGATTGATATGTCGACATTTGGTCTCGGCTGCGGAGTCGCTGGAATGGCCGGCGTGGCCCTTAGTCAACTCGACAACGTCAGCCCAAATCTCGGACAGGCCTACATTATCGATTCATTTATGGTGGTGGTGTTCGGTGGAGTTGGAAATTTGTGGGGCACGTTTGTCGGCGCCATGAGCCTCGGTCTTATCAATAAGTTTCTTGAGCCGTATGCCGGGGCAGTGCTTGGAAAAATATTCGTGCTCGTCTTCATCATTCTATTTATTCAGAAACGACCTCGCGGCTTATTTGCACTTAAAGGTCGAGCGGTGGAGAGCTAGGCAATGCAGGCTGGCGTATTCAGTACGATAATACGAATTGATCGGGCTAGCTGGATTTTCCTAGGCATCCTGGCAGCAAGCTCCTTCCTCGTGCCAATTGGACATTTATTGATACCAGAGAGCTCCTCATTTCACGTACCCACCTATATGGTGAGCTTGCTAGGTAAATATCTATGCTTCGCATTGCTTGCCATGAGCGTGGACTTGATATGGGGGTTTTGCGGCATTTTAAGCCTTGGACACGGCGCATTTTTCGCACTTGGCGGCTACGCCATGGGGATGCACCTAATGAGGCAAATCGGTGACCGAGGGGTATACGGAAATCCGACGTTGCCCGACTTCATGGTATTCCTTAATTGGGATCAGTTGCCTTGGTACTGGCACGGTTTCGACAGTTTCATTTTTGCCGCTCTAATGGCCTTTTTGGTGCCAGGCATATTAGCCTTTGCATTTGGTTGGTTTGCATTTCGCTCGAGAGTAACGGGGGTTTATTTCGCAATCATTACGCAGGCAATGACATTTGCCTTGATGCTTGCTTTCTTCCGCAACGACATGGGATTTGGCGGAAACAACGGATTAACGGATTTCAAAGACATCCTCGGTTTTGACCTACATGCGGATTCCACGCGTAGTGGCTTGTTTGTTGCCTCTACGTTTGCCCTTGCATTCGGTTATTTGCTATGTCGATTTGTAGTGAAATCACATTTAGGCCAAGTGCTAATCGCAATTCGAGATGAAGAGAGCCGAGTGCGGTTTCTCGGCTATCGAGTCGCACGCTACAAACTGTTTGTCTTTACCTTGTCTGCAATGCTGACGGGAATTGCCGGGGCACTTTACGTGCCCCAGGTTGGTATCATCAATCCCAGTGAATTTGCACCACCTGGATCAATTGAAATCGTAATTTGGGTAGCGGTTGGAGGCCGCGGCACACTGTATGGTGCCGCGCTAGGAGCTATCCTGGTCAATTACGCGAAATCATATTTTACCGGCGCCCTGCCAGATGCCTGGCTTTACGTGCTTGGCGCGAGTTTTATCTTCGTGACGCTATTCCTACCCAAAGGAATTGTTGGCACAGTGCCTAGTTGGTTTCACTTCAGGCGAACGCCCAACAAACCCGAAACTACGACCGCATGAAAAACGCACTGAGTAATAGGGGCGGCCCGGCTGTTCCAAGCCGCAAAGAAAAACAACCTAACACCCACAGTTCGATCCTATATCTCGACGGCGTTAGCGTGACCTTCGACGGTTTCAAAGCATTGAGTGAGCTTAGTCTGGTAGTTGAAAAAGGGGAAATGCGCGCCGTCATTGGTCCCAACGGTGCTGGGAAAACGACGATGATGGATGTCGTAAGCGGCCGCACGCGACCCGATCAAGGCCGCGCGATCTTTAATGGCACGATCGACTTGACGAAACTCGATGAAGCCTCGATTGCGGAGTTAGGCATAGGCCGTAAGTTTCAAAAACCGACGGTGTTCGAAAACCAGACCGTATACCAAAACCTTCAACTAGCTTTAAAAGCCGACCGGAAAGTATTCCCCACTTTGTTTCGCCGCCCCATGCCTGAGCATAACCAACGGCTCCAAGAAGTGCTGGAGGTGATTGCGCTGGACGATCATCGTGATCTCCAAGCCGGAAGTTTATCGCATGGCCAAAAACAATGGTTGGAAATCGGGATGTTACTCGCTCAGGACCCAGAACTTCTAATGATCGACGAACCAGTCGCTGGTATGACTGACTTGGAAACCGAGCAAACGGTCGAACTTCTTAGACGAATTTCATCAAATCGGTCTGTCTTGGTTGTAGAGCACGACATGGAATTCGTACGAGCGTTGGATACCAAAGTGACCGTTCTACATGAGGGCGCCGTGCTAGCCGAAGGCTCCATAGATTTTGTGCAAAACAACGAACGCGTCATTGAAGTTTATCTCGGTCGTTAACGATGCTTGAGGTCAAGAAAATCAACCTCTATTACGGTGCTAGTCACGCACTACGAAATGTTGCTGTAACGGCTAAACCAGGTTCAGTGACGTGCGTGTTGGGACGCAATGGGGTGGGTAAGACGAGCCTGTTGCGAGCGATCATGGGTTTGCAACCTATTGCCTCGGGCCAGATCGAGTGGCAAGGAGAGGACATCACCAAGCTCGCTCCTCATGAGCGTGCGCGCCGAAGCATCGCTTATGTGCCACAAGGGCGGGAAATTTTTCCCTTACTCACTGTTAAGGAAAATTTACACACTGGCTTCGCTGCATTACCAAAACCATTGCGGCATTTACCCGACGATGTGTTTGAGCTGTTTCCTATACTTCATGATATGCTTGGTCGACGAGGAGGAGACCTGTCAGGTGGACAGCAACAGCAATTAGCAATCGCACGAGCGCTAGTGATGAGACCCCAGCTTTTGTTACTGGACGAGCCGACCGAAGGTATTCAACCTTCGATCATTAAGGAGATCGAACGTGTAATTCGTCATCTCCGCAGCAAGTCAGAAATGGCCATCCTTTTGGTTGAGCAATATTTCGATTTCGCACGAGGCCTCGCTGACAGTTATGCTGTCATGGACCGAGGTTCAGTGGTACTAGCGGGCGACAAGGAAAATATGGTTGAGTCTGATGTTAGACGTCGACTCACGGTTTGAGAATAAAGTTATTGGCGAACAGAACAAAGGACGTGTCGTTGGCCGCCTTGATATTCGATTCTGCAATCAAAAGCATAGGACGCAGCTAGCATACCTTTACCAGGATCAACCCTTACGAGCACTTTTCCCAACCGACCCGGCAGTTGACAATTTAGCCGTCTGGATAAACATGGCGGGCGGTGTAGTTGGCGGCGACCACCACTACATCAACGTCGAATGTGGTAAGGACGCTGCGGCGATGGTAACAGGCCAAGCCGCTGAAAAAATATACCGCTCGAGTGGCGAAATTGCACAATTAGCGCAATCTGTCACTGTTGCACCTGGTAGTTGGCTCGAATGGCTTCCACAAGGCACAATATTATTCGATGGCTGTCGATTACGACGCATCAACCGGTTCAATGTATCTCCAGGGGGCCGGCTTTTGGTTGGTGAAATAATAACCTTTGGCCGCACCGCCATGGGGGAGAAGCTACGTAGTGGCCTAGTGCGAGATGACTGGCGCCTTTATCGCAATGGAAAAATTCATTGGGCGGATTGTCTGCACATCGACAACGACATGCACCGAATATTCCAAACATCTGCAGGTTTCTACAATTCAAGAGCCATGGGTCTTTGCTTGTATGCCGCCGACGACGCATCCAAATATCTAGATGACGCGCGCCAAATATTATTGGAACAAAGGGGCAAGCCAAACGAGACATATAGCGGCGCAAGCGCATTGAATCGACTTCTTCTGGTTCGCTGGTTAGCCCGCGATCCCGCACAATTACGTGTGCATTTCGGTACATTTTGGGCAAAATTCCGATCGATAGTTAGTGATAACAAAGCGACATTACCGTCGCTTTGGCACATTTAATACAGAGGGAGGGACATGTGAATCTCACGCCTCGTGAAAAAGACAAATTACTGATCTCTGTCGCAGCGATGGTAGCGCGGCGACGGCTCGAACGTGGTGTAAAATTGAACTATCCCGAAACCGTCGCTTTGATTACAGATTTTGTAATAGAGGGCGCTCGAGATGGCACATCAGTGGCGCAACTAATGTCGGACGGAGCTCATATATTGACGGCAGAGCAAGTCATGGATGGTGTACCCGAAATGATACCTGAGGTTCAGGTCGAAGCGACCTTTCCAGATGGGACAAAGCTAGTCACAGTGCACGATCCTATCCGTCGTACAATGTCGACCATAAAGCCCGGAGAAATCAATGCTTTAGATGGAGATATCACGCTAAACGCCGGTGCTAAGGCCATCCTTCTTAAGGTCGCGAACAAAGGCGATCGACCAATCCAGGTTGGAAGTCATTATCATTTTTATGAAACCAATGAGGCGCTTGACTTTGATCGTGAGCGAGCGCGCGGCTTTCGCCTGGATATTCCGGCCGGAACCGCGGTGCGCTTTGAACCGGGACAATCCCGTAACATCACACTAGTACCCTTCGCTGGCAAACGCGTGGTCTACGGATTCAATCAAGCCATCATGAATACTTTGGATGAGGCTCGTTAGACATGCCTGCAAAAATTCAGCGGCGCGCCTACGCCGATATGTTTGGCCCTACCACCGGCGACAAAATACGTCTTGCCGATACACAGCTATTCATCAAGGTCGAGCACGATCACACAACATACGGGGAAGAGGTTAAATTTGGAGGCGGCAAGGTGATCCGTGACGGAATGGGACAATCACAAGTGACACGTGCAAACGGCGCCGCCGACACTGTGATTACCAACGCCACAATTCTCGACCACTGGGGTGTGGTAAAAGCCGACATCGGAATTAAAGATGGCCGAGTCCTGGCGATTGGGAAGGCCGGAAATCCGGATATTCAACCCAACGTTGATATTGTAATCGGCCCTGGCACAGAAGCGATCGCGGGTGAAGGAAAGATCATAACTGCAGGCGGCATCGACGCCCATATTCATTTCATCTGTCCCCAACAGATCGAGGAAGCCTTGTACAGCGGCATAACAACGATGATGGGAGGAGGTACCGGACCAGCAACAGGGACAAATGCCACCACTTGCACACCTGGTCCCTGGCACATATCACGAATGCTTCAGGCTGCTGAGGGCTTCACGATGAATTTAGGGTTCTACGGCAAGGGAAATGCAAGCTTACCGCAAGCGCTCGTTGAGCAAGTACGCGCCGGCGCCTGTGGTCTAAAATTGCATGAGGACTGGGGGACGACGCCAGCTGCTATCGACAACTGTCTAACTGTAGCCGATGACACTGATGTTCAGGTACTTATTCACACGGATACACTAAATGAATCTGGCTTTGTCGAAAACACTATCGCGGCTTTTAAAGGCCGTACCATTCACGCTTTTCATACTGAAGGAGCAGGTGGTGGACATGCGCCAGATATCATCAAACTCTGTGGCGAAACAAACGTATTACCGTCTTCTACAAATCCCACGCGCCCCTACACAGTAAATACTCTCGACGAACATCTAGACATGCTAATGGTGTGTCACCACCTAGATAAGAATATACCAGAAGACGTTGCTTTCGCCGAAAGCAGGATCCGCCGCGAAACCATCGCGGCCGAAGATATTCTGCATGACCTCGGAGCGTTTTCAATGATTGCCTCCGACAGTCAAGCTATGGGCCGAGTTGGCGAAGTAATTATCCGCACATGGCAGACCGCCGACAAAATGAAACGCCAGTTCGGATCACTTCCCGGAGACTCTGCTGGTAACGACAACGTGCGCGCAAAACGTTATATCGCGAAATACACTATCAATCCTGCTATCGCGCAAGGAATTGCGGAACATGTGGGTTCAGTGGAACCAGGAAAATTAGCGGACCTTGTTCTCTGGTCGCCTGCGTTCTTCGGCGTAAAACCTGACATGGTTTTGAAATGCGGAACCATCGCTGCTGCAGTAATGGGTGATCCAAACGCTTCAATTCCGACTCCACAACCCGAGCATTACCGCCCCATGTTTGGATCTTTTGGACGATCATCAATTGAAAGTGCAGTAAGTTTTGTCAGCCAGGTCAGTTTAGATGATGATATTGGCTCAACATATGCACTGTCTCGGCGCTTAATTCCAGTCGCTCGAACACGCGATGAAATTAATAAAGCAGCAATGATCCACAACAACGTAACGCCTCTGATGGAAGTTGATCCCGAAACTTATGAGGTTAAGGCTGATGGAACTTTGCTAACTTGCGAACCGGCGGAAGTACTGTCCATGGCACAACGCTACTTCCTGTTTTAAGGGAGCGAACAATCGTGAGACGTGCGATAGCGCATGCAAAAAATGGTGACTGGCCAACATCAAAGGCGATGGACGGGGTAACACTCGATTATGATGCTCGTCACCGCCGGCGATATCGTTTACGAACGAATGGTGGGGAGGATGTGTTACTCGACCTTGCAGAAGCAGTGGCCATGGCCGATGGGGATGGATTACGGTTAGACGACAATCATTGGCTGTCCGTGCAAGCAGGACAGGAAAATCTTATCGAAATCACGGCCGACAACTTCGAGCATCTTACTCGAATCGCATGGCACCTGGGGAACCGCCATTTACCGGCCGCAATTAGTGCCGATCGAATTTTAATTCGTCCTGACCATGTTATTGAATCGATGGTGATCGGACTTGATGGCAGCATTCACCCTGTTACCGAGCCCTTTCAGCCAGAGTACGGAGCCTATCACGAACACCGACATTCCCCTTCGAGTTCAACTTCGTGACCCAAAAGCACACATCTTCCACGCTCACAGACGAGGGTCTTTACAGACTAATAAACTGGTTCTCACCCTCCTTTCCAATAGGCGCTTACAGTTATTCACGAGGTTTAGAAAGTGCGATTGAAAGCGGCTTTGTAAATAATCAGACAAATCTCGTCGATTGGATTGAAACCGATCTTCGTCACGGCCCGGGGTGGACGGACGCCGTACTGTTTTCCCATGTTTTTCGCGCGGCAGATTCGGAAAACGAAAATGATCTGCTTGATTTGGCGGCGCTAGCAAATGCGCTTCGTGGTAGCGCCGAGCTTGCACTGGAGAGTACCGCGCAGGGTAAAGCTTTTACTCGCACTGTCTCTGAATGCTGGTCGTTGACAGAAGTCGAAGAATTTGAGCGGCGACTAATTGCCAGAGATATCGAAATTACTCTGCCCGTTGTAACCGCGCTATCCTGCGCTATCGGCCAGATACCCCTAAGGGAAGCGTTATTCTTTTATGTCCAAGCTAATGCCAGTAACCTTGTCAGCGCAGCAGTACGTTTAATTCCACTTGGCCAATCCGACGGCCAAAAAGCGTTAATTTCCCTCGAAAAAAGTGTTTGCGACACGGTCAAAAAAGCCCCTGCCGTGACACTAGACAATTTAGGTACGTCGACGCCGATGATTGACCTTATGTCCATTGCTCACGAAACCCAATACACAAGGTTGTTCCGATCGTGAATCCACTGACGAAACTCAATTCGTCACTGGTAAACCACGGACCACTTCGCGTAGGAATCGGCGGACCTGTGGGATCGGGGAAAACGTCCTTGGTAGGATGTTTGTGTAAAGCGATGCGTGATGCGTACGACATCATCGTAATTACAAATGATATTTATACCAAAGAGGATCAGCTGATCTTGACACGGTCGGGCGCCCTGTCTGCAGAACGCATTGAGGGAGTGGAAACCGGTGGCTGTCCACATACCGCGATCCGAGAAGATGCTTCTATTAACTTGGTGGCCCTAGACCAAATGAAAAAACTTTTCCCAGCCGCGCAGATCTGCTTCATCGAATCCGGCGGTGATAATTTAGCGGCAACCTTCAGCCCAGAACTGGCTGACATAACAATATATGTGATCGATGTTGCGGCAGGAGAAAAAATCCCGCGCAAAGGCGGACCGGGAATCACACGATCAGACCTGCTAGTTATTAACAAAACTGATCTCGCACCTTACGTTGGCGCCGATCTAGGGATTATGGAGTCGGATACACAACGCATGCGAAATGGAAGACCGTATTTCTTTACGAACTTAAAAAATGGAGAGGGCGTTGCCGGGATCATAAGTTTCATCGTCGAAAACGGCGGTCTTGTTAGCGGAGACACTGACAAGCATTCCGAGACACAATTGTCTAAATCGAGCGTCTGATAATGCTGATTATCGCCGACCCGTCATAATGATCACCGGACAGGCACTATCACACTCTAGCGATAAAGCCATCACCAAGCTCAAACCGCGTCCGAAAGGCCGCCATCAATATTGACTGCAACCCCTGTGATATAGGCGGCACGATCTGAAACCAAAAAAGTCACCAGATCAGCATATTCCTCGGCCTCCCCAATTCGCCCAAGTGGCACTTGCTTGGATAATTTCCGATAAAGCTCTTCGGGGTCTTCATTCCCAGCTCGTCGCACCCATTGTTCGCTCTTCAGAAGTCCAATACAGACCGTATTTACCCGAATTCGATCGACCGCATATTCGTTGGCTAATGACTTAGTTAAATTTATGCCCGCAGCCCGACTCACTGTAGTTGGCAAGGACTTAGCTGCCGGTGCCTTGCCGCCAACGATCGTGGCATTAACTATTGCCCCGCCGCCACGCTCGCGCATGATTGGGATCACTCTTCGGCACGCGCGCACTGCTGCCATAACTTTAAGATTGATATCAGCCTGCCATTCGGCATCGTCGATCTCTTCTAGTCCCGCTGCTGCAGACTTACCAGCATTGTTAACCAAGATGTCCACGCCACTAAATCGGTCCATGGTCACCTTGATGAGTTCATCGATGTCAGAGGCTATCGAAACGTCGGCACGAACACCAAGCACCTCTGCACCAGTCTGTTCCGCAATGTCTTTGGCGGCGAGTTGCAGATGCTCCTCTCTACGCGCACAAATTACGACTTTGGCGCCTTCGCCTGCTAGACGTTCCGCAGTAGCCCGTCCAAGGCCATCGCTTCCGCCGGTTATAATCGCGATTTTCCCCTTCAATCCGAGTTCAAACATGTCGCTCCCTTGAGTTTGTGGTGCTGATGAAATGCTTGCTACAAGATATTTTGGGGAGGTTAGCGTGTCAAAATTTCACTTATAGGACCTGAAATAGCAGTTGACCTGCAATGTTTGATCCTTAGAACTTTTACTTTGGTGCCGGAGCTGAGCAACCCCTCTGTCTTGGTTCTACTCTTGCAAACTTGGCCGTTCTCAGCACCTTGGAAGTGTTCTGAGAACAGTCCCTTTTCCTTCAGGAAGAACAGACAGAGTAGGTAGCTAGCCATACCTCCCGTTAGCGCCTGTAATTTACGGTATTTCGCATTAACACTCAGCCTCTCGGACATAAACGTCTCAGCTCATCGCATCAAAACTAGCAGAGTAAGTTGTATTCCTGTGTTTTGATGACTTTACAGTGGAGCACAGGCAGGTTATTGGAGCCCGCAATCTTAAATTTTGGTCATTTGTTCGGGGTGGGGAACAAGCATGCGTCAGCGCAAATTGGGTCAAAGTGACATTACCGTCAGCGAAATTTGCCTCGGGTCCATGACCTGGGGCACACAAAACGACTACACTGAGGCCAGTGCACAAATTAACTTCGCTTCGGAACGCGGTGTCAACTTCATAGATACCGCAGAATTATACCCAACTATCCCCCTTTCCGCCGAGACACAGGGCGACACAGAAGCAATTATCGGACGCTATATGAAAGAGAAAAATTGTCGTGACAAATTTATCATAGCGACAAAAATAGGTGGCCCCGGTATTGCACACTTGAGGAGCGGAGAGAAAATTACCCCTACCTCGATAACGAAAGCACTGGAAGGTAGCCTCAAACGGCTGCAAACCGATTATGTCGACTTATATCAACTACATTGGCCAAACCGTGGGCATTATCATTTTCGCAAAAACTGGAATTACGAGCCCAAGGTATGTGGTGGGTGTGAGAATGATAACGAAACATTGGAAATACTTGCGGCGCTAGATCATCACATCAAAGCAGGAAACATTCGTGCAATCGGTTTATCAAATGAAACCGCGTGGGGCACAGCAACGTTCCTGCGCCTCGCCGAATCTCATGGGCTACCGCGGATGGTATCTATCCAAAATGAATACAGCCTGCTTTGCCGATGGTTTGATTTAGATCTTGCTGAACTTGCCGTGAACGAAAACATTGGATTGCTTTCCTATAGCCCGCTGGCTACGGGAATTCTGTCTGGGAAATACCTGAACAGCGCGGTGCCAAAAGGTTCGCGTGCTAGCATCAAACCAGGACTAGATGGACGTTTGACCCAATTTACGGACCCACCCGTGCAAGCGTATTTAGACATTGCTGCCCAACATCGTCTTCGGCCAGAACAGATGGCACTGGCTTTTTGCCTACAGCGGCCCTTTATAGGATCCGTAATTATCGGAGCGACCAGCCTTGAGCAGTTGGATATAGCGTTAGGCTCTTCAGAAATAAAACTGACGAAGGGAATTCTTGATGATATCCAAAAAGTTTACCGTCATTATCCGGCACCTTTGTAGGAGTCTTTAGTGGACTTCAACAGAAAGACAAGCCGAAGAAGAGCTATCCAATGCTGAAGTACTTTCTTGCTATGGCAAGTACCAACCACGGCGAATAAGAGCAACTGAGAACAACCTTCGAACGTGTCCCACAGGCTGTCTAAAAAACAAATAAAATAGACCGGAAATATGTCATATACCCAACAAAGTAAGGACTGCTCTGAGACTAGTTCCGTTGAGCAATTAGAAGTTGTCATAGTCGGAGCCGGTTTTGCCGGCATGTACATGTTACATCGCACTCGCCAATTGGGTTTGTCGGCCCGAGTCTACGAAACAGGAAATGGGGTCGGCGGCACCTGGTATTGGAACCGCTATCCAGGCGCACGTTGCGACGTGGAGAGCATGCAGTATTCGTATCAATTTTCCGACGAGCTACAACAAGAATGGGAATGGAGTGAGAAGTATTCGCCTCAGCCAGATATTCTCCGTTATGCAGACCACGTAGCTGATCGCTTCGATTTGCGTCGCGACATCCAATTCAATACTCGAGTCAAATCAGCAATCTTTAATGAAATAACCCGACGTTGGGACATAGAGACCAGCAACGGCAATCAGGTATCTGCAGCCTTCTGCGTCATGGCGACGGGATGCCTGTCGTCACCAAACACTCCAGAGTTTGTAGGCCTCAGCGACTACAAAGGAGAGGTATACCATACTGGGAAATGGCCGCAGGAGGATATTGATTTTAGTGGGATGAGGGTTGGAGTGATTGGCACCGGCTCTTCGGCTATTCAATCCATCCCTATATTTGCATCACAAGCCGACCACCTCTACGTCTTCCAGCGCACCCCAAACTACACTATTCCAGCTCGCAATGCTCCACTGGATCCTGAAGAGGTAAAAGAGATCAAAGCTGATTACGCTGGTCTGCGAGCCCGAGCGAAGACCAAACCAGTAGGCTTGGATCTACCGATCCCTACACAAGGGGCATTGGAAACAAGTCCTGAAGACCGTTTTCAAGAATTTGAATCTAAGTGGCAAAATGGCGGCGTTGGCTTCATGGCTGCATTCAAAGACCTCCTCTTTGAGGAAACTGCTAACGAAACTGCAGCAGATTTTGTGCGACAGAAAATTCGAGAGACCGTGGACGACCCAAAAACTGCAGAACTACTCTCTCCGAACAACATTATTGGTTGCAAACGCCTGTGCGTAGACACCGGTTACTGGGAAGCTTTTAATCGTGCAAACGTAAGCTTAATTGACGTTAGTCGTAGTCCAATTGAAAGAATTTCAGAGAACGGGTTGATCACGGATAGCCGAGAATACCCACTAGATGCCATCGTATTCGCGACTGGCTTCGACGCCATGACCGGCGCGTTACTTAATGTCGACATTCGTGGCTGCGATGGCCGCACATTAAAAGATAAATGGAGCAAAGGCCCGAAGACATACCTCGGACTTTCAACCACCGATTTTCCCAATTTATTTACTATCACAGGACCAGGAAGCCCATCGGTGCTGACCAATATGCTGCCGTCAATCGAGCAACATGTTGAATGGATTACAGACTGCATAACGTACATGCGCGCCAATGGGATGCAGTGCATCGAAGCAAACCAAGAAGCCGAAAATGATTGGGTAGAGCACGTTAATCAAGTAGCTCGTTTATCGCTTCGATCGACGTGTAGTTCCTGGTACGTTGGCGCCAACATAGAGGGGAAAGTGCGCGTTTTTATGCCCTATATTGGTGGATTCCCAAAATACGTTGAGAAATGCAATGAAGTCGTAGCAAACGATTACGACGGATTTACTCTGAGTTAATTAATTACTTTAGTGCGCCTCATGCACGAAATGGTTAGTGCCCTTAGCGTATTAAATTCATATCATCAGTCTGATAATGGTTCTGGCATGAGCACATTCGCATGCTCTTGCTGGCGCCGCCACATGCCGGCATAAGTACCTCCCTTCTCTATAAGGTCGGCATGACATCCTTGTTCAACGATACCGCTAGCCTCCAACACCAAAATTTCGTCCGCATCGACCACAGTTGACAAACGATGAGCAATAACGAGGGTAGTGCGACCCTTGGCTAGATTGTTCAAATTAGCCTGGATAGCACGCTCGGTATGGGTATCAAGAGCACTGGTCGCTTCATCAAAAATCAAAATCTTTGGGTTCTTGAGGATCGTGCGCGCGATAGCGACACGCTGTTTCTCACCGCCGGAAAGCTTCAGCCCGCGCTCACCGACCATGGTATTGTACCCATCCGGCAGATTGTTGATAAAATCATGGATATGAGCCAGACGCGCGGCTTCCTCTACTTCGTCCCGGGTTGCACCAGGTCGACCGTAGGCAATGTTGTAAGAGATGGTGTCGTTAAACAGCACTGTGTCCTGAGGAACGATTCCGATTGCGGCACGGAGAGATTCCTGGGTCACGTCCCGCACATCCTGTCCATCGATCATCACACGCCCAAGATCTACGTCGTAAAAGCGGTAGAGCAAACGCGCCAACGTCGATTTACCGGCACCGGACGGTCCCACTATCGCAACCTTGTGTCCTTTGGGCACGAACAAATCGATGCCCTTCAGAATCGGTCGCCGCTCATCATAGGCGAAACCAACCCCTTCAAAGCGGATAGCAGCACCCGCCGTGGCCAACCGCGCTGCGCCCGGCTTATCGACGATGTCTGCCCCTAGTGCAAGGACTTGGAACATTTGCTCGATGTCAATTAGCGCCTGCTTAATTTCGCGGTATACAAATCCAAAAAGATTAAGCGGCTGATAGAGCTGCATCAGGTAGGTATTAGCGAGAACAAAATCACCAACCGTCATGGTGCCGGAAACGATACCGCTCGCCGAGATCAGCATAATCAATGTTATACCAACCGAAATAATTGCCGCCTGCCCGAAGTTAAGCGCGGCCAAAGAAACGTTGCTTTTAACCGCCGCGTCCTCGTAATTCTTTAAACGTTCATCGTAGCGCCCTGCTTCGTGTTTCTCGGCGCCGAAATATTTTACCGTCTCATAATTCAACAAGCTGTCAATCGCCCGTGTATTGGCGCTAGTATCAGCCTCGTTCATGCGTCGCCGAAAACGGATCCGCCATTCGGTCACAATCATCGTATAGATGATATAGATGATCACTGTCGCAAGAGTGATACACGCAATAACGAGGTCCAGCATGTACCAGAGAATTCCAAATACGAGCACGAGCTCGATAACAGTCGGTATCAGATTAAAAAGGCTAATCCGCAACAGCAGTTCTACCGCCCGGTTACCGCGTTCGATAATACGTGACAGCCCTCCTGTCTGACGGTCCAAGTGAAACCGCAAAGAAAGTTGGTGCAGATGACGGAAAACCTCGAGCGCCACAGTGCGAACGGCGCGTTGCCCAACTCGCGCAAAGATCGCATCGCGTGCCTCGCTAAAACCCAGAGAAGCGACGCGGGCTAATCCGTAAGCGACGATGATCCCCACTGGCACAACCAAAAGGATATCGCTGTCGGCCAACGTCAAAGCATCAACCGCTTTCTTGTAGAAAATGGGAACGAAAACGATGGCTATTTTTGACAATACTAAAAAAGCCAGAGCGAGGACTACTCGGGCTCTCATCGTCCACCGGTCCCGTGACCACAGATAAGGCAACAGACTCATTAAGGTTCGAAAGCCGCTGCGCGGTGCGTTAGGCGGGGTTAGAACCATGATTGGACTGTCAATCCTCAGAGATGTGGAAGCGGGGAAAATCGGTTGAATAACGTAGTCTATTCTAGACTACCAAAAGCGAATCACTACTTTTCCCTACCTCAACGAAACTCCGGCCGGTGTCCGGAAGAGTGACTGATATATTGGAACGGAGTTGGCGTAAATTAAGTTGTTCCAAATTTTATTACTCCTAGCTTAGAATTGTCTCCGGAATCCATCAGTTTTAGTTTATCAGTAACCATGGCAAGTCATCTGGAAGGTGTCGTATGAATTTGCGTCTCACCTTGAGCTTTTTTTTCGGTGTCCTTTATTTTAGTGCCATCAGTTGCGGTACATTCGGTGCACAGGACGACGCATCTCCAGCAACCCCACATGGGGAAGCAGTTGCGACGTTCGCGGGTGGTTGTTTTTGGTGCGTGGAATCCGACTTCGATCACGTAGCCGGAGTCATTCGCACCATTTCCGGTTATACCGGCGGCAACCTAGTCGACCCTACTTACAAGCAGGTCTCTATGGGTGGAACCGGGCACCTCGAGGCAGTGCAGATTTTCTACAATCCAAGAGCGATAAACTACGAAACACTATTGGACATTTTCTGGCGTAGCGTGGATCCGACCGATGAAGGCGGGCAATTCTGTGATCGAGGGAAAAGCTACATAACCGGTATTTTTGCGAACTCTTTGGAACAGAAACGTCTAGCAGAGTCCTCCAAGCATGGGCTGGCGGAAACTGGCTTTTTAGGCCAACCCATCGTCACCTTAATTGAGATGGCTGGACCATTTTATCCGGCTGAGGATTACCATCAGAATTATTACGAAAAGAATCCGATCCGCTATGAATTTTATCGCTTTCGATGTGGACGTGATGCACGGATTCGTGAGCTTTGGGGTAAAGAAGCTCATAGCGGAATCATGAAATAATAGGTTTGAGCATACCACTCAAGGATCTTAGCTAAGACCTATGACTTCCTACTCCATATTGTAATATACCCAACCTTACCGAGCACCTTGTCGGCTATTCAAAACGTTAGACAAGGTCCATTGCAAGGCTTGTTGTAGGTCTACTCATTAACTCCTATGCTGATTTGGGCTTTTTATTACGACATGGAAGACAGGCCAAGAACATGGACGGAGGCGGCATTTCCACAAAAGTAGATTTCGGAATTCATGAAACGGCAATGCAAACATACCTTCACGAGGGTGAGCGAAAAGCCTACGCATTAGGAAACCGTGGTCCTATCCGCTTCAATCCGGACGGCACGCTCGATGCAAAAATTCTCAAGGCCTATTCTCGTTATGGGTTTTACATTTTTGAAGGAGTCCTGGATTCAGAAGAGCTTGCCGACATAGAGAGAGACTTTCTCTACATACAAGACCGCTTACCAACAGACAGTGATTCCAAAATCGATTCTAAAGGCCGCCCAGCACTGGGAGTAGACTGTAAAACAAGTTCGTTTTACTGGGCAAAACCTCTAAGCGATCCTTGGGGAGGCACTGACGTTGGAAATGGCCGGCATCAAGTGAAAATGATGGAGCCAGAAATCGCGGCAGACGCCCCGAAGGAGATCGTGTACCTGATCGTTGGTAGCCTGCAGTTTTCCGATGCCTTTCTTAGGGTATATGGCCACCCGAAACTACTGGCAGTAGCGGAACAGATTAACGGTGAAGATTTTGTCCCATTCAATGAAGCACTGTTTATTAAGGAACCTGGGCTCGGCGCATCAGTTTCCTGGCATCAAGATGGCCAGACGCATTGGAATAGCCCCACCTGGGACGAGGGAACACACGGGTTCAATTTCATGGCCCAGTTATACGGCTGTACAGCGGCAAACGGACTCTGGGTCGTCCCTGGCACCCACAAATTGGGAAAGTTGAACATCAATGCGATGCTAGTCGAAGGCGAGGCGGATCGCATACCGGAGGCTGTTCCACTCCTCTGCAACCCAGGCGACGTGGCGATAAGTAGCCGGCAGATTGTCCATGGATCCTTTGCCAATACGAGCCCGGATTGGCGCGTAACAGTCAACTTTGGATTTCATCGCCGTACATCCGTCCTCAATGTGGAGACCAACAGTTTTCATAACGAAAAAATTGTTTACGACGAACAACTTGTCCATAAGCGATCTCGAGTGATCGGTTACGCCATCGATGCGCGCCGTCAGCGATTCCCGCTTGAAACACCCTTCGTCTACAAACCATTTAAAAATTCCCAGGGCGAATACCGCTGGAACGAACAAGCGAAAGCAAAAATTAAAGATTACAACTTGGTCGATTTATTTATCTGATATCAAGACGAACCCCTCGTTTCACTGCCCGTGGTCAGACACGTTTGGTATGACCCACCCCGCAAGCCGGGGGAAACACGACAAAAGGTCGGATTACCGTCTCGCTTTTCTGTTAAAAGGTTTCATTACCGAATGCGTAACATTCTGATATTTGTTATTTTAGCTTTACCTTTCGGCAACCCCGCTTTAGCAGAGGGAACCGACTCCCAAAAGACCCATTTCGAAAGTGCGAACAACTACACGGTGAAGATACGCAGTCGCGTTGAATACCCCTTTTTAAAAGACGAGAGAGGATCATTCTTGGGAGCCGGATTTTTAATTAATAAAGCATTAGGTTGGGTCGCCACCAACGCGCACGTTTCCGCGAGCAACCCAAGTATCGTAGAAGTCGCCTTTAAGGGAGAAAAATTTTCGGAAGCCAAGCTAGTCTATGTTGACCATTTGTTGGATCTGGCAGTCCTGAAAATCTCCACCTACAGAATTCCCGCTTTTGCAAAAGCAGCAAACCTTGAGTGTGATGCCAAACCGGTTGTCGGCAGTCCTGTCGGCGCATACGGTCATCCTTTTTCCCTGGATTACTCGGGAACAAGGGGAATTGTCTCCGGTAACCGGTATCGTTGGGGACGATATTGGGTACAAACCGACGCTGCCATCAATAGCGGTAATTCTGGCGGGCCACTCATTAACCTCGATACAGGTAAGGTTATCGGTATCAACTCCGCCACATATTCCAAACGCATGAGCGAAGGACTCGGTTTTGCTGTACAAATGATTCGTGCTTGCCGCGTTTTCAAACTTCTGGAAAATGAGGTTAATCCCTCGCCACCTTACATACCAATTAGTTTTGCGGCCGATGAGCAAATCCAAGACGAGCTTGTCGTTGCGGCCGTTTACCGCAAACAGCCAGTTGTATGGCCCCTGAATCTCGGTGACCGATTATCCGCCTTAGCCGAAGAACCCGAAAAGAAATTCAAGCATCAGGCTGACTTGATTCACGCCTTGCGGGGCAGAAACGGTCCGGTCGAGCTCCTTATCGAAAGGTCGGGCAAAATGCGGACCGTCACCGTTACCTCCAAAGCACGACCCAAACTGACGGGACGCATCGGAGTCCATGCCTCAGGCATCATATTTGACACCGAATCCCTGAAAGACGACGAAGTCATGAACCCGGATGACTTTCTGTTCATTCAAAGTGTAGCCGAAACATCGATCGGAGCGCTATCCGGCGTCAGAGCATGGGGATACCTAGCCTCCGTCGATGGAAAAGCCATCAAAACAACCGGAGAGCTTTGTACCTATCTCTCTAGCGCGGAAGCGGCTGACAAGAAAGTAAAACTCGTGACCCGACACGTGGACTGGGACTACCGCGCCCAGACCCGATACAGCTCCCACGAAATCACGGTCAGGAACGTAAAACTGGTCGGACCCCATGCTCCGAAAGGCTGCGGCTAACGGTCCTTCTCGTCGCCGTCAACTGCAGTCAACAGGTTCAACAGGTTCCTTCAGGCACTGAGATAGTGAAGCACGTTTTAGTCCGCTCACACCGTTACAACTCATAGCAAACTAGTTGCCGCCCATCACGGTAACAATGACCCTTATTTATGAAACTTCTACGTTAGCAGCTACACATTTGAGGCATTCAATAACTTCTGTCCCAAGATTTTCTCGTAAACTCGAGACCCTTCTGGAACACAAACAGGGTGTTAAGTGTGGAGACGCCTAATAGCAAAGAAAGCAATGCTACAAGTACGTCAGCCCCACCGATTACCCCCAACTTTCTGGTGCAAACGTCTTTAACGCGTGCCAATCCGGTGTCGCGTTCCCCCCTGGATCAATCGGTTGTATAGCTATGTGACTTGCGCCCGCATCAAGATGGGCCTGCAGACCTCTTCGGATGGTATCTTCCGATCCCCAAAGGACCATCGAATCAAGGAAACGCTCGTTGCCGCCTCCTTCCAATTCGCTCTCGCTAAAGCCAATACGGAGCCAGCTATTCCGATAATTCTCTAACTCCAGATAGCGCGCCATGGCACTTGATGCCACTTCACGAGCAACGCTTTTGTCCTCCGTGAAGCAAATCTTTTGCTCTACACATAACCAACGTTCGGAACCGATAATTTCCCTTGCCATCGCCGTATGCTCCGGCGTGACGCAGTACGGCAGGGCACCTTCCGTCATGTCCCGAGAGAGCTCTAGCATTTTAGGTCCGAGTGCCGCCAACACGACGTTCCGCCCCGGTGCCTCCAAATCAACTTTGGCCGACTCCATCTCTTCGAGATAAGCCCGCATAGTAGCGACCGGCTTTCCGTACTCGTGACCGCGACGACCGGTAACAAGAGGAGTATGCGAAACGCCAAGGCCCAGGACAAATCGATCGTCATATAGTGCGTTGAGAGAATTGTGTCCGGCCACCGCGGTGAATGCATCTCGAGCGTAAATGTTAGCAATGCCACTTGCTACTACCAAGCGCTCACTATGGGACAACAAAAAACCCCCAAGTGACAGTGAATCGTAAGAGGTCGATTCCGGGTACCACAACGTGTCATAGGCAAGTGCATCCAGGCTGCGTGCTAATTCGATGAGTTGATCTTTTGTGAGGCTATTAGTCGGGATCCACGCGCCGAATTTTCCCATCTTCATCAAATTTCTCCATATTTGCGGCTTCTTAAAGCTTTAACGTTCAGGAACGACGAGTATACAGCGAGCTTAATCGTCCCTTCATCGAAAGATATTGCACGGTAAATCCATGTTGAAGAGAACAGATGGGAGAATCATGGTGGCTTATAAAACGATATGTGAAAGAAAATGGGGATGGGGATCGACGTGCACGAACGTGATTACACCAAAGCAGCCAAGTACGAACTCTATTCCGGACGGGTGCCCTTGATCAGGGTGCGCAGGTGAATGCGCGGCTCCCCCACCGGATAGTCGACGTTGACTGAGTGGATCAGACAGCGATTGTCCCACACTACGATATCGCCGACGCGCCAGTCGTGATCGTAGCGATATTGCGGTTCGATCATGCGTTCGTGGATGGTATCAAGCAACTGGTTGCTTTCCCTTCGTTCCAGCCCCACCACGCGATCGGTGCGGTTGGAATTGAAGTACAGCGCCTTATTCCCCGTCTCGTCGTGTGTGCGCACCAGAGGGTGAACTACATCCGGCGTCTCAGCGATTTCCTCGGCTGTGCGCGCGACAGCGCGGACTGGCGCCCGCTCGGTATCGTAACTGTGGACACCCATCAGCCCTTCGAGCTGCTGTTTGGTTGCCTCCGGCAGATTATCATAGGCCTTTTGGGTGTTGCAAAACCGAGTTTGCCCGGCCTCAGATGGAATCTCGTGGCCGTGCAACAAAGTGGCCTTAGGTGGAAATTCCTTAAATGAATGATCCGTATGCCAGCCCGATCGGCGGCTGAACTTCGGGTCTTTGGGTTTGGCCTCCTGCGTCTTGTAGGTGCTTTCGAGCCGAGAGATTTCGGGCACGTCTCCAACCCAGTTCTTGCGAGTGGTTTCCATAAATGGTGTGCCGAAATAGCTAGCGACCTGATAAAATGACTTCGGTGACAATGGGTCGCTGCGCAGACACAGAAGATGATATGTCAGAAATGCGCTTTTGAGCTCATCAATCTCGTTAACTGTCAAGGCCTCCTTGAAGTTTCCGCCAAGCACTTCGGCCCCAAGTGCATCGCTCAACGGACGGATTTGGAAAGTCATAACTTTTTTCCTCAGCGTAAATTTCCCGGATCTTCATTTTCTGACCCGAAAAATGGTACCAAGAACGAGTGCCGTTGGCGATTAGAATTGCATTCTGCGAGCCACCTAACGATCATAACGAAAACTAGCTACCAAGTGGTGGCGCAGACCGCCCGCGCAACATGCGCCTCACGAAGGCTGGTCATTGAGGAACGGTTTGCTGGTCCGTATGTGAAGGGAATTTGATGACCGAGCCGCACACCCGACCCTCCGTTCCGACCAGCTTCTGGCAATATGTCCGGTCGATGGGGCCAGGGTTAATCGTTGCCTTGACTTGGCTGGGCGCGGGCGATTTGGTCGATTCTGCGGTCGCCGGCGGCAATTACGGATACAGCTTGATGTGGGCCATGGTCATCGCGCTGTTCGTGCGCTTTATCTTCGTTTCGATCATTGCCAAGTACCAGCTGTGCAATCAGCATGGCGAAAGCGTCATGGCGGGCTTGAAGCGGCTTCACCCCTGGATGCCGGTCTTTGTTGGTGTGGTTGCCATTTTTTTTGGCCATTTCTATGGTTCTTATATGATCAAGGGCGTCGGGGAGGCCACAGAGCGACTGGTCGGCTTCGGCGCACCGTGGGTGTGGTCGGTCATTTGGGCAACGGTCGGAGCAGCATTGATCTTCCGAGGCGCCTACCGCCGGCTGGAAATCATATTCTACGTTTTTCTGATCATGCTAAGCACCTCACTTATCGGCGTCGCAGTATGGAGCGGTCCCGATCCAGTCGCTGCCGCCAAAGGCGCCTTGCTGTTTTCCGTTCCCGAACAAAGTGGGTCGTTTGGGGCGCTTCTAGTCATTACCTCGCTAATCGGCGCTGTCGGCGGGTCGATCGCCAATTTGCTGTATCCCTATTTTATCCAACAGAAGGGGTGGCAGGGGCCCAGATTCCGGCGCGTGCAGCTTTACGACCTAGCATTCGGAACCTCAGTTCTGGTGATCATCAACCTTTCCATCTGGACGATCGGCGCCGAACTGCTCTACCCGCGCGGTATGACCGTCGAAAGCCTCGACGATTTGGCCAACCTACTAACCCTAGTGCTCGGTCAACTGGGCGGACCGATATTTTATCTCGGTGTGTTTGCTGCGCTCTACAGTTCAGTCATCGGCAATGCCGTGGGCAACGGATATTTGGTGACCGACATCGTGCGTGTCTGCCAGTCAAGGGAAGCGACCCTGGCCGGGCGGCTAGAAGTCGGCCACTCGCGCGTTTACCACGCCGTTGCCGCCTGGTGCCTGTTCTCACCCCTGATCTGGAGCCTGCCGGGCATGCCCAGTTTTATTGCCCTGACAATTATTGCCAATGCCGCCGCCGTGGTAGTGTTGCCGATCCTGTGTGGCGGTCTCTGGTGCCTGACCGCACGAACCGCCTTCATAGGCCCCGCCTACCGCAACAAATGGTGGGAAAACACCGTCCTAGCTGGTCTGTTCATCCTGTCGCTCTGGGCCGCTTACCAATCCGTTATCGCCATCACCAACGCGCTCTACATTACCTAACTACGGCGCGTTCCTAGGATTTTGCTTCGTTTGCACCCAAGCGATTACTTTCTCAATCGTTAATCCCTGGATCAATATTGAAAACACAACAACGGTATACGTAGCCGTTAAAATTAATGGCTTCGCGCTGATATCGGGTAATGATAAGGCAAGTGCCAGCGAAATCCCTCCCCGTAAACCAGCCCAGGTTAGAATTGTGATATCACCACGACGCTTTTCTATTAGAGGACTCAAAATTTGCAATGGCGTACTAACCGCGAACCACCGTGCCCCAACTGCCAGCGGAACGCATAGTATACTAATGCATAACACCGAAGACTGGTACGACAGCATAATTATTTGAAATCCGATCAAAACAAATAACGCCGCATTCAGTATTTCATCAATAAGGTGCCAGAATTGCGTAACATGGTTCCTCGTTTCCTCACTCATAGCAAGACGGCGCCCAGTATTTCCAATAAACACTCCGGCGACAACCATGGCTATTGGACCGGAAACATGGAGGTGCAACGCGATGGTGTATCCCCCAGAAACAAGAGCAATCGTTGTAATCACCTCAATCACATAGTCATCCATTCTCCGCATCAGGAGGAATGCAAAATATCCCGATACAATTCCTAATAAAGCGCCTCCGAATGCTTCCCTTACAAACAATCCAACGATTGTTGCGGCATCAGGAACATCTCCAACGTGTCCAATTGAAGCTCCAAAAGCGACAGTAACTAAAATCGAATAAACAACAACTGCTACCCCATCGTTGAACAAGCTTTCTCCGCCGATTGTTGCTTCTAATTGTTTTCGAATTTTTACTCGTTTTAGCAATGCTAATACGGCCACAGGATCGGTTGGGGAGACAACCGCGCCAAAAATAAGACAAAGTATGAAATCGATTTGAAACCCAAACAAATGGCACAAAAAATAGAAGCCGCTTCCATTTACTATGGTGGATAAAGTCACCCCAATAGTGGCCAAGGTTCCCACATGTATTTTTGATTCGATTAAATTTTTTAAATCAACATGCAGAGCCCCAGCAAACAAAAGAAAACTCAGCATGCCATGCATTAATGTGCGATTAAAATCAATCTCATCCAGCCAATGTTGAACTGTTGCTGAAACACCAATTGTAGGAGCAAGAGAATCTATTCCGAGCACGATGAAGGCACTTATCAATGCCATCAAAACCAAGGCAACGGTTATCGGTAATTTAAGGTACCGATGGTTGATAAAACCAAAGATAGACACGCACGTTAAAATAATGGCCGGTAATTCCAGCATAATTCCCACCTACCCTACCTAAAACACTTGTTAGAAAACGCCGGCGATCAGAGCATGATGGCTAGCCGACGCTTAACTGATGGGGGCGGACTATCAGGAAGTCCCTTATCTCCCCAAGAAAATCCACCTCCCCCCCATCTGATGTTTCCAACTGCTCCTCCACTTCCGCGAGTGCTTTATTGACTGTCATCCAGGGAACCGAAGCATCCTCTGCTAAAATACGATTAACAAGCCAATCATCCATGTCGTGCCGCATGCGATCGGAGAGAAGATCGGGTCGTTCGAAATATACAAGGCGGTTTGCTAGCTCGACCAATCGAGCGTCCTGAATCTGCTCGATCAAGGCGATCCGACTGTCCCATCGTTCCTCGTGAAAATGATCTATCAGGGCCAGGTCTGCCCTCCCCGGAAACCCTTCATAGATGCGTTTTTCCAGGTGTGGGGACGCTTCCCGATCGGCGAACCTCTGGGAAAGAGCTTCCCCTACCCGGGCCACGAACGGACGATCGTTTTCGATGGCCTCGATCCGTCGATTGCGTTCTTCCACGGGCACCGCAAGCGCCTTCGTTTCCTCGGGCGCAGCTTCGGGCGGCATCATGATCGGTTGGCGATTGGCAACGACGGCTCGGATCGCTTTCGGACTTTTCCCCAGCACCTTTACCAGTTCCTCCACGGACAAGGACAGGTATTCATCTGGGTCGAAATCAAGATCGAAGACCGCTAGCTGGCTATCATAGTCCGGGTTTCTCCCGCAGTACGTGACGAGCCAGGAATACATGCGACCGAAATACCGTTCGCTGAGAGAGAAACACGGCTCCTTCATCACATAATCGAGAACCTGGTTCTTGTTTACGAAGCGGCGCATACTATTCCAGATACCATTTGCCCGCTCTTTTACCAGTCGGGCCATAAAAATCGTCGCCTCCACATCCGCCATCGCATCATGCGCACGGCTATGGTCGAAACCATTTATGGGAGCCAAACGGTCAAGCCGAAACGTCTGCTTTCCTTTATCATTTAGTGGAACCGAAATGGTGTTCCGTTGATACATGTCAGTGGAATGCGCAATGCGCATCACGTCCGAACGTTGATTTCCATTCGTATTGGTCAGATAGGTGGGATGCAAGGTTTGAAAAAATGCCTGCCGCAACAACTCCTCGTCGAATGCGATGGAGTTGTAGCCGATAAAGACGGAAGGGCTCCACTCCACCAACTTTTTCCGTATCTCCCGGACCGCCTCGTAATGGGTAGGAAGACCAGGATCGGTCAAAGTCTCGGGGGAAATACGGGTGACGAGCAACGCTTCGGGAGAGGGAATGATGTGGGGAAGCAGGCGGCATCGAACTTCGAACCGATCGATTTCGTTAAGTTCGTCGTCAGTCTTGATAGCCGCAAATTGCAGAATCTGCGAAAAGGCCGTTGCAACGCCGGTAGTCTCAGTGTCATAAAACACGTAGGGCATTAGCTCCGCACCCCCTAAATCAGTCGATCCAGTCTAATGGAAGGCTCGTTCGATTGGTAATGTCTTATGCTGCTTCTAGGAACCGGAAACGGGGTCTCCCCTGCACCAAGGACCTCAAAACACACGTTACGGACGTTCCCCGCGCGGGGGGTGGACGCAAGCCAAATTTCTCGATACGAGCCCATACAAAGTAGCACATAGTGAGTAAACGAAGTCTTGCATCTCCTATACAAATAGGTTTGGCCCAGCAATTGTTGAGGCAATTTCGAACGCACGCCAAATCCATTATGAGCGGTGGAGCGATTGGTGCAATAGATGTACGTTTCCTAGCACGGCCCTGCGCGATACCAAGCCCTAGTTCCATCAGACTCGCATAAAGGCTTGACGAAATTTCATAGAACTATTTTGTTGTGGCGGCTTAGGGGTGGTTGCTGTGTGAAGCTAAGTCCCTATGGAGCTGGATGGATTTGATCTATCCAGTGCAATCCTTCCGGATCTTCTACTACGGGGATATCAAGATTTACTACAACGGCGTCCTGGTTGCTTCGAACGAGTACGCACTGTAGTGGTTCTTCCGGACTGGCGTTGATTTCCTGATGAGGGACATAGGGAGGAACATAAATAAAATCTCCCGGGCCTGCTTCGCAGACGTATTCCAGTGTGTTGCCCCAGCGCATTCTGGCTTTACCGCTGATAATATAAATAATGCTTTCCAACGCACCGTGGTGATGCACACCCGTTTTCGCGTTCGGGTGGATTGCTACCGTACCTGCCCAAAGTTTATCGGCTCCGGCGGTAGCGTAACTGATCGCCGCGGCGCGATTCATGCCTGGTGTTTGTGGCGTGTTTATATCTAGGTGATCACCGTTAATTACCTTGACACCATTGTCTTTCCAATCAGGAGCGTCGCTCATTTAATTAATCCAGTTTGATTGTTGTTGCGAATAAAACATCTTCCCCAATGTTTATCAATAACAAGGC
>PTKE01000022.1 GCA_002937585.1 Alphaproteobacteria bacterium MarineAlpha9_Bin6
CGCTTAGTTCATCATCCTGTGAAGCCCCTTTGACAATTTCCCAAACGCCGAGTTGAGTTGCTAGTTCTTCACTCTGGTCAATGATTGCGTCTTCCAGGGTCGAACGCTCGTCTTCGTCAAACGTAGAAAGATACGTTTTGCGAAGAGCGGCAACGTCACGCACGGTGTTTATCTTTTGGGTTTCGTCTTCCCACTTGGCCAGTATCTCATCCCGTCGTTTGCGGGCGATGGCAATGTCACGGGTTTTGAGGCTGCGTCGGAGATGCTTTGTGGTACCTGGCAACCGTCGGCTCAGCCACCAGATGCCATTACGCTTCAAAAGGTGGGCGTTTTTATCCCGTTTCCCCATTATGTGTTACACAATGTGTTACAAAACACAGTCTGTCAACCGCAAAAAAACAAGGGTTTAAGCTAAATTAATGATTAATAGGGACGAATCTCCCTGGGGGCACCACTCTTTTTCATATAAAAGCCTTTTATTAATACGACAGTTTGTCGCACACGGATTAGCGGCGTGTGTCACATCTCTGCAATTATGTATAGCGTTACCGATAATGAGGTTTGTGGCGCGCTAGAAGATAAGCAAGAGCAAACCTCGAAGTCAGGAAGTGGGACCTCGCACCGGTAATTCGCGGATGGCTACCGAGTTACTAGGGTAGTTCTGTTGCACCGCTCAGAAACCGGTCAATTTCCCGTGCCGCCTCCCGGCCTTCATTAATGGCGCGGACTATGAGAGATTGCCCGCTACGGCAGTCCCCTGCAGCGAATACCTTTGGCGCCGAAGTTTGGTATTCACCCTTCTGGGCCTTGTAGTTTGAGCGTTCGTCGAGCTCCAGCCCAAGCGGTTCGGAGACATAGTGCTCAGGACCCATGAATCCCATAGAAATAAAGACGAGCTCAGCATCCCAGATTTTCTCTGAACCCTCAACATTATTGAACTGACCGTCCTCTAATGCCACCTCAACGGTTTTGAGGCCGTTGAGGCTGCCGTTGCCATTGCCCACGAATTCGGTAGTTGAGATAGAGTAAATGCGCGGGTCTTTGCTGAATATTGCTGAGGCTTCCTCATGACCGTAGTCCACCTGAAAAATTTCTGGCCAGAGGGGCCAGGGATTATTTGGTGCGCGCTCGGTGGGTGGTGTTGGAAAGAGCTCAAAGTTTGTGAGACTTTTGCAGGCGTGTCGCATTGAAGTGCCGAGGCAGTCAGTGCCAGTGTCTCCACCTCCGATGACAATCACGTCTTTGTCCTTGGCGCTGATGTAATTGCCGTCTTCGAGGTTCGAGTCCAGGAGGCTTTTCGTGTTCTTGGTAAGGAAATCCATGGCGAAGTGCACGCCGTCCAGCTTGCGGCCCGGTATTGGCAGATCACGCGGCACCGTAGCACCAGTTGCGAGGAGCAATGCGTCTACCCCCGCCAGAGTCTCAGTAACGGAACGTGTCCCTTCCTCACCATCACCCATGTTGGCGTTGATGACGAACTCGATACCTTCTTGACGCAAGATATCAACTCTTCGTTCAACCACCTCATTCTTGTCGAGCTTCATGTTGGGGATACCGTACATCAACAGGCCGCCTATACGGTCTGCACGTTCGTAGACGGTCACTCGGTGCCCAACCTTGTTGAGTTGTGCCGCGGCGGCAAGGCCAGCGGGTCCCGAGCCGATAATAGCGACCTTCTTGCCAGTCCGCGATGGCGGGGTAATCGGTATCACCCAGCCTTTGGCATAGCCGTGATCTATAATCGCCATTTCGATGTTCTTGATAGTCACGGCGGGATCAGTGATCCCCAAGACGCAGGAGCCTTCGCAAGGCGCCGGGCAGACACGGCCGGTAAACTCCGGGAAGTTGTTTGTCTCGTGCAGGCGGTCAAGCGCATCGCGCCATTGGCCGCTATAGACAAGATCGTTCCACTCGGGAATGAGGTTATGGATGGGACACCCGCTTCGCGCACTTATGGGATTTAGGTCGGGAGACTGGCAGAATGGCACACCGCAATCCATGCACCGAGACGCTTGCGTTGTTAGCTGCTCGAAATCGTGATCCGTGTAAATTTCGTTAAAGTCTCTGACGCGTTCGACGGCGTCCCGATACGGCGCGGCCTTCCGGCCATGTTCCGTGAATCCTGTTGGCCTACCCACCGGCGGCTACCATCTTTTGCGCTTCTTTGCGCTCTTGAAGCACGCGTTTGTAGTCGAGTGGCATGACCTTCACGAACTGGGTGAGAGTTTCCTCCCACTTGTTGAGCACACGTCCCGCGACTTCAGATCCCGTGTACGTGTGATGCTTCTCGATGAGCCCTTTGAGTTCTAAAATATCGTCGGCCTCAATGATTTTTTCGAGGGCGACCATGCCGAGATTACAGCGGTCGCCAAACGTGTTCCTCTCGTCGAGGACGTAGGCGACGCCACCGCTCATTCCGGCAGCGAAGTTTCGGCCAGTATGACCAAGGATGACCACCCGCCCGCCGGTCATGTACTCGCAGCCGTGGTCCCCGACTCCCTCGATGACGGTTGATGCCCCACTGTTGCGTACGCAGAACCGTTCGGCGGCGACACCGCGGAAGAAACAGTCGCCAGATGTGGCTCCATAGAGCGCGACGTTACCGATGAGGATCTGTTCTTCGGATGCGAAGACGCTCGCCTTTGGTGGGTAGATAATGAGCCGCCCCCCCGACAGGCCTTTACCTACGTAGTCGTTTGCGTCACCCTCTACCTCCAATGTCACGCCTCTGGCGAGCCATGCGCCAAAGCTCTGTCCTGCACTACCGTTGAATTTGTAATGAATTGTACCGTCCTGAAGCATTTCGGGGCCGACGCGCCGGATGATCTGATTGGATAGCATTCCGCCCACCACACGGTTGACGTTCTGAATCGTGAGTTCTTCGCGGACTTTGTCGCCGCGCGCGAGGGCCGGCTCGGCAAGTTGGATCAGCCTGTTGTCGAGCGCGTTTTCGAGACCATGGTCCTGATCATGGAGGCAGTAGACGCCGAGGCAGTTATCTGGCTCGATAGCTTTGGTTAGTACGCTTGAGAGATCAATCCCTTTAGCTTTCCAGTGTTCCACCGCTGTATCGATGTGGAGCGCGTCGGTACGACCAATCATTGAGTTGACGGTCCGAAAACCCAGCTCAGCCATGATTTTCCGTAGCTCTTTTGCCATCATGAAAAAGTAGTTGATGACATGCTCGGGCAAACCGCTGAACTTCGTCCGGAGGTGCGGGTCTTGGGTTGCGATCCCAACCGGGCAGGTATTGAGATGGCACTTGCGCATCATGATACAGCCGAGAACTACCAATGGAGCCGTGCCGAAGCTAAACTCCTCGGCGCCGAGGAGGGCAGCGATCGCCACATCGCGGCCGGTTTTTAGCTGCCCATCAGTCTGTAACGTGACCCGCGAGCGCAAGTTGTTCATCACCAGAGTTTGGTGGGTTTCGGCGATTCCGAGCTCCCACGGAACTCCGGCATGTTTGATTGAGGTCAACGGTGATGCACCGGTTCCGCCTGAATCTCCGCAAATCACAAGATGGTCTGTGCGCGCTTTCACCACTCCAGCAGCGACGGTGCCAACACCGACAGCTGCACCAAGCTTTACGCTGATACGTGCGTCGGGGTTTGCATTTTTCAGGTCGTGAATGAGCTGCGCGATGTCCTCGATGGAATATATATCATGGTGAGGTGGTGGGCTAATGAGTCCGACCCCTGGTGTTGAGTGACGTATGGATGCGATGTACTCGTCGACCTTGCTGCCTGGTAACTCACCGCCTTCACCGGGTTTTGCGCCTTGCACAATCTTGATCTGCAGCTCGTCAGCGTTCGTGAGATAGTTGATTGTTACGCCGAAGCGACCGCTTGCCACCTGCTTGATGGAGGAGCGTTTTGAGTCCCCGTTTGCGAGTGGCATATACCGCTCGGGGTCTTCTCCACCCTCACCGGTGTTAGACCTGCCGCCGATACGGTTCATTGCAATCGCCAAAGACTCATGCGCTTCTTTGGAGATCGAGCCGAAGCTCATCGCACCGGTTGAAAAACGTCTAAGGATTTCTCGTTCGGATTCCACCTCATTTAGTGGGATTGGACCGCCGTTTACGCCGGTGTTGAAGCACAGCAGTCCTCGGAGTGTTGCATTTCGTGTGCTTTCTTCATTAGCGTGCTTGGCAAACTTTTCGTACGACTCCTCGTCGTTGCCTCTAGCTGCTACCTGTAAATGCGAGATCGATTCGGGATCCCACATGTGCGTATCGCCGTGGCGTCGCCAGTGAAAGTCGCCCGGATTTTGCAGTACAGGGATTGCTACGGTGTCACGCGGCGGGAAACCGAAGGCGTGGCGTTTCACCATTTCTTCAGCGAGCACGTCAAAACCGACTCCCTGTACGCGGCTTGCTGTACCGGTGAAACACAGTTTGATGACATCTTCGGAAAGGCCAATGGCCTCAAAGATTTGGGCGCCTTTATACGACTGTAGGGTGGAGATACCCATTTTCGCCATCACCTTGAGCATGCCCTTCGCGACGCCCTTCTGGTATGCGGTAGTGACGTCAGTGTCATCGTTGATATGCTCAGCGTCGTCTAGGTACCCGTTCCGACGAGAGTCCCATAAAGCCTCGAAAGCCAGGTAAGGGTTGATGGCGTCTGCACCGAAACCTATCAGAAGGCAATGGTGATGGACCTCCCGAGCTTCACCGGTTTCAATCACGATCCCAACCTGGGTGCGGAGGTGCGATCGCACCAGATGGTGATGCACTGCACCGACAGCGGCGAGGGCGCTGATCGGCACATTGTCGGCGTCAATGTTGCGGTCGCTTAAAATTATAATCTCGATACCGTTTTTAATAGCGGTGGTGGCCTCGTTACAGATACGGTCGAGTGCCGCCAGAAGGCCGCCTTTTCCGGAACCTTTCTGAAACGTAATATCGATCGTGCGTGATCGCCAATCTCGGTAGTCAAGATATTTTAGAGCCGTTAGGGCATCGTTTGTGAGGATGGGGTGTGGCACGCGGAGTCGGTGAGCATTTTCCTCTCTTGGCTCCAACAGATTTTGCTCAGGCCCTATGTAGCACTCTAGGGCCATAACCACCTCTTCCCGGATCGAGTCGATAGCCGGATTGGTAACTTGAGCAAAAAGCTGCTTGAAGTAGTCGTATAACATGCGCGGCTTTTCCGACATCACTGCCAGTGCGCTGTCGTTGCCCATGGATCCGAGCGGGTCGCGAAGTTCTTTCACGAGTGGTTGCAGCATGAATTGCATGGTTTCGGCGGTGTAACCGAATGCCTGCATGCGGGAGAGAACTGTGTCCTTGTCGAAGCCCTGTGTCGGGAAAGTACTAGGCAGATCTTCTAAATCGATACGCTGTCTTTCGAGCCATGCGCCATATGGTTGGTTTTTTGCCCACTGAGACTTGATTTCCTCGTCCGGTATCATGCGACCAGCGTCGAAGTCGATGAGAAAAATTTTTCCTGGCTGAAGTCGGCCTTTCTCGACGACGGTTGTCGGATCGATATCTGCGACTCCGACTTCGGACGCCATGATACATTTGTCATCGTTAGTGATGTAGTAACGAGACGGGCGCAGGCCGTTCCGATCTAGTACGGCGCCAATGTAAGTGCCGTCGGTAAACGCGATAGACGCAGGACCGTCCCAAGGTTCCATTAGACAGGATTGGTATTCGTAGAAAGCTCTTTTTTCCTGGGTCATCGCCTCGTCCTGCTGCCAGGCTTCGGGGATCATCATTAGAACCGCTTCTTGTAGGGTACGTCCGGTCATCAGCAGGAACTCGAGGACGTTGTCGAAGGTGCCTGAATCGGAGCAGTCAGGTTCGACGATTGGAAACAGTTTCTCGATTCGATCACCAAAGAGCTTGCTTTTGACCGTTCCTTGGCGGGCGTTCATCCAGTTTTTGTTGCCGAGCAGCGTATTGATTTCACCGTTATGGCACATGAAACGGTTTGGCTGGGCTCGGTCCCACGATGGAAAGGTGTTGGTCGAGAACCGCGAATGGACCATTGCGAGGTGAGATTCGTAATCCCAGCCTGTGAGATCGGGATAAAATGGAAACAACTGATGCGGGGTCAACATCCCTTTGTAGATGATGACCTTAGTTGAAAGGCTCACGACATAGAAAAGCTGGCGTTCTGCCAGTGCCTCGTCGCCGCGTAGCCGGTGAGTAGCGTGTTTCCGGATCAAGTAAAGTTCACGTTCGAACGCATCGCCTTCTACGCCTACGCTGGCAATGAATATTTGCTCCATGTGTGGCATAGACACGCGTGCGGCATGGCCAATGTTAGCGGCGTCTGGATCGGTTGGTATTGCTCTCCAGCCGAGGAGTTGCTGACCTGCCGCCGCAATTTCTTCTGCAATGACGGCTTTGCAGTGTTTGCGTTCGGTTGTGGATCTAGGCAGGAAGACAATCCCAGCTCCATATTTGCCGGGCTTTGGCAGCTCGATACCGAGATCGGCACCGGCTACTCTCGAGAAAAACTTGTGGGGAAGGCCGGTCAGGATGCCGGCGCCGTCACCTGTGTTTTGCTCGTAACCGACACCGCCGCGATGCACCATACAGCAATTTATGTGCCCCGCTTGCTCAATGATTTCGCGGCTGGCACGCCCCTTAATGTCACAGATAAAGCCTACGCCGCAGGAGTCCTTCTCAAACGCAGGATCATAGAGCCCATGCCGTTTTGGCAGGCCGAGTGACAGCTGTTTGCTCAGTTCTGACTGGTGCATTGGGTTGGACATTATGCCTTATACCCACAGAATCCCCTGAACATCAACGAATTGGGTCACTTTATGTTACTGACGCAGGCGTCTGTAAAAAAGAGCAAACAGGCGCTCCCAGTGGCGCTCAGCAGCCGCTTTGACGTACACAGGCCGCTGGGGAAACGCAAAGCCATGCTCCGTATCTGGGTAAATTTCGATACGGTGATCTATCCCTGCATTTTCCATAATACTCGGCATTGAATCGACCAAAGGTTGCGGAACCCACGGATCACTGGATGCAAAGGCGAGATACAGCTCGCCCTTGATTTTGTGAGCATTCAAATGAGGTGAATCCTCTGCATCGGTCACTATGCCAACTCCATAAAACGACGCTATAGCGGCAAAGTCGTCCGCGTAAGCAGCCCCTATCGAAACAACAAACTGACCACTCATACAATATCCGATGCAACCTACACGACCATCGGCGCACCCAGGTGTTTCAACAGCGTATGATAAAAGTGGTCCAGTATCAGAGACCACACGCGCATTTGTTAATGTGCGCATTACTTCAAACATCTTTTCTCTTTCTGCATTGTCGGAGCGAATTTTAGCTACATCATAACCATAGCCTCCTTCCCTTCCGGTTCGGTAATACAGGTTCGGAAGCATCACGAAGTAACCGACTGTTCCCAGTCGTCGAGCCATGTCGCGTAGCTCTTCTCGGATCCCCGGCGCGTCCATATAAATTATTATCGCCGGAAATGGCCCGTCCTCCTCTGGATGACAGATGAAAGTATCCATGGCGCCATCCTTTGTTTGGATTTCTGCCTCGTACTCACGCATTCCAATTTCTCCCAAAAGTGCAAACCGGCGTTAACTAAAACTGCGTAACCCGTTAATATTAGTGAATATGACAAATCGTTGTTGTTTGGTGAGTATACTCTAAACGGCCGATTTAGGCGTAACAGATCACAGTCCAGGGGGCGAATGCCGTGTCAATTGCGGTTGGTTTGGGGCTTTCCGACTTCCCATTTTCAGACGGAAACTCGTTTTGGCGTTGGGTCGATATGTGCGAGGTGAGCGGTGTAGATTCGATCTGGCAGACGGACCGCTTAGTTTCTCGTCACCCGATTCTTGAATGCATAACCACGATGGCTGCGCTTGCGGGAGCGACGAAGCGGATTAAGTTTGGAATGAATGTGGTTTCTGTTGGCCTTCGCGATCCGTTATTGTTGGCTAAACAATGTGCAACTATCGATGTTCTTAGCGAGGGTCGGCTTCTGCCTGCATTTGGCGTTGGTAACAGCCGCGCGCCTGAATGGGAAGCTACCTCCCTTAATACAAAGGGGCGTGGTCGGCGCACAAATGAGGGGCTAGAAATCATTTCAAAGCTGTGGTCTGAGGATTCTGTCGACTTCGATGGGGAGTACTACCGATATCGGTCAGCCTCGATAGAACCAAAACCCGTTCAGAAAAATATGCCCCTGTGGATTGGAGGCTCTAGCGATGCGGCAATCCGACGGACCGCACGGTTTGGCACCGGCTGGCAGGCTGCCTTTGAGGCCCCTAAAGAAATCCGTGCGATTATCGATGCCATCAAGGCAGCGCTTGTTAAGGAAGGTCGCCAAATTGCTGAGGATCATTACGGAGCTGCTTTTGCCTATAGATTTGGGTCTTGGAGCGACCCGTCAGTGGCGCGTGCCTCCAAGTTCTACCGGGAAAGATTGGGCCGCGATCCACAAGCCACGTTCGTGGTTGGAGACGGTAACGACATGCTGGCCCGAATCGCGGATTATGCTAATGCAGGCGTGTCCAAATTCATATTGCGACCAATCGGCACTGGCGATAAGGACATTTTGAATCAGACACGTTTGTTGATAGATCAAGTTTTGCCGGGGCTCAGGGGTCTAAACCGAGTGAACTGATAACCCATAACGTGTGACCCGCAACCCATAAAATATTTGCCGTTGGCCTTTTTCGGCTGCAGCGCCTGAGGAGTTTACTGTGCCACGCTTGTCCGTTCTCGAACAGTCAATCGCTACCGTTGGGCGCCCAAACGAGACCGCAATTTCAAACGCAGTAGAACTCGCTAAACATTGTGAATCCCTTGGGTATGAACGATTTTGGGTATCGGAGCATCACAACCACCCAACAATTGTTGGTAGCGCCCCCGAAATTCTTGTTGCGGCGATTGCGACGAGCACGGACACAATACGGGTTGGAAGTGCCGGTGTTATGTTGCCTCACTATTCGGCGTTTAAGGTTGCAGAGCAATTCAGAGTGCTTGATGCATTGGCGCCTGGTAGAATTGATCTCGGGCTGGGCCGTGCTCCGGGTTCGGATGGTCGGACTGCCTTTGCGCTTAATCCGCTTGCTAACGAACGTCCGGCACAATTTCCAGCAGACGTGCGCGATCTGATGGCCTGGGTGAGTGGAACATCTTTACCCGAGAAGCATCCCTTTGCTCGGCTTCAAGCTTTTCCCCAGGGTGATACGGTGCCTGAAATCTGGATTCTCGGTAGTTCTAATTATGGTGCGCAGATTGCTGCCCATTTTGGTCTTCCCTATTGTTTTGCTTGGTTCTTTACCGATGGTCAGGGGGCAGCACAGGCCCTTGGCATCTACCGTCGATCTTACCAGCCCAGTGATCGTCATCCGAAACCCCATACTGGGCTTTGTGTCTGGGCACTCGCTGCCCGGACTGATGAGGAGGCACAGTTTCACTACAGCTCAAGGGCCAAGTGGCGGCTTTTTCGTGATCGCGGGGTGTTTTTGCCGATCGAGTCTCCAGATGCTGCAGCAGCGCACCCGTTTTCCGATTCTGAACAAGAACGCATTAGTCAGGATCGCGCTAACGCTTTCGTCGGCACTGGAAAAAAGGTAGCTGCTCAGATCGATGCGTTAGCGAATGAGTACGGTATCGATGAAATAGCAGTGGTTACGTGGGCGTATGATGAAGGAGTTCGCAGACTCAGCTATCAGCTCTTAGCAGAGGCGAGTGATCTTCAGTCAGCCCAACACTGACAGAAATCAACGCACGGAGAGGTGTAACGATTGGGCAAACTTATGCGCTTTTTCTAACTCTTCTCTGTGAAGCGCTGGGGCGTAGTAAGCGAGCAAGATATTGGCCTGTGTAACTTTCGCATGTAGCTGCGATCGCCTCTGGCGTGCCCTCGACAACCACTTGCCCTCCACCATCTCCTCCCTCAGGTCCTAAGTCGATGATCCAGTCGGCAGTTTTTATAACCTCGAGGTTATGTTCGATTACCACTACTGTATTTCCTGTGTCCACGAGTGTGTGGAGCACTTCGAGTAGATTCCGTACGTCCTCAAAATGTAGGCCAGTTGTTGGCTCGTCCAGTATATAAATGGTCTTTCCAGTGGCGCGTCTAGACAGTTCCTTGGCAAGCTTGACGCGTTGAGCCTCGCCGCCTGACACTGTTGTTGCTGGTTGGCCAATCTTTATGTAGCCAAGCCCTACTCTTTGCAGCGTTACAAGCTTGTCGTAGATGGATGGAACCGCGTGAAATAGCTCAGCAGCCGTATCGACAGTCATATCTAAAATATTGGCAATCGAATGGCCTCGGTAGGCGATTTCAAGCGTCTCTCTATTGTAGCGTGCGCCTCGGCAGTTATCGCAAGTTACATACACGTCGGGTAAGAAGTGCATCTCGACCTTGATGACTCCTTCACCATGGCACGCCTCACAACGTCCACCTTTGACATTAAAAGAGAAACGGCCAGGTTTATACCCACGCGCAGCAGCTTCAGGCAGCCCTGCAAACCAGTCTCGGATTGGCGTGAAGCAGCCAGTGTAAGTAGCTGGGTTCGATCGAGGTGTACGCCCGATGGGGGACTGATCAATATCGACAACTTTATCAATATATTCGAGGCCCTGGAGAGCTTTATATGGACCTGGATGGGCGCGGGCTCGGTTGAGGTGCCGCGCAGCGGCTGGATACAACGTATCTACAACCAAGCTAGATTTTCCGCTACCGGATACGCCAGTAACACAAATGAACTTTCCAAGCGGAAATTTAACGGTCACTCCATGTAGATTGTTGGTAGTGGCTCCGATAAGCGTGATCACCTTATCGGCTCGTTTGTTGCTTTTGCCGCGCCGTTCTGGTACCGGGATTTGACGTTTTCTCGACAGATATTGACCAGTCAAACTAGCCGCGTTGGCGATGATATTTGTAGGGGTGCCGCTAGCTACGACTTGGCCACCCGCTTCGCCTGCGCCCGGACCCATGTCTATTATATGATCGGCAGCCATGATCGCTTCTTCGTCATGTTCTACTACGATCACAGTATTGCCGAGGTCACGCAAATTTCGGAGAGTTTGTAATAGACGTGCGTTGTCCCGTTGATGGAGTCCAATTGAGGGTTCATCGAGCACGTAAAGTACGCCGGTTAGACCCGAACCGATCTGAGAAGCTAACCTGATACGCTGGCTCTCTCCGCCCGATAAGGTGCCTGATTTGCGGGATAACGTAAGATAATCAAGACCCACATCAACCAAGAAGCCAAGCCGAAGGTTGATTTCTTTGAGAATACGAGCCGCGATTTGTTGGTTCTTAGGGCTGAGTTTTGCTTCAAGTTCAGAAAACCAATTTGCGGCTTCAGCTATCGATTGACTCGTGGCTTCGCTGATGTGTCGGCCGTCTATCTTTACAGCGAGGGCCTCCGCTTTAAGGCGAAATCCAGAGCAATCCTCACACTCGAATTCGTTTTGCAAACGACTGAGTTCTTCCCGTAACCAGGAGTTATCCGATTCTTTGAGGCGACGATCTAGATTTGGAATTACACCTTCGAATGGCCGTTTCGTCGTATAACTCCGGAGGCCATCGTCATAGGTGATAGGTACTACCTCTTTGCCCGAGCCATACAAGGTAATGTTGCGCGCTTTTTTTGGTAGCTCCTTGAAGGGTTTGTTAACGCTGAATTTGTAATAGCTTGCGATGCCTTCAAGCGCTTGTTGGTAATATTGACTGGAGGTGTTTGCCCAGGGTCGGATTGCTCCGTCACGTAGGCTTTTGTCAGTATTGGGGATAACTAAATCCGGATCAAAATAGTTAATTGTGCCTATCCCGTCACAATGCGGGCAGGCTCCGAACGGGTTGTTGAACGAAAATAATCGTGGTTCGATTTCATCGATCGTAAATCCGGATACCGGGCAAGAAAACCGTGCTGAATAGGTAGCGCGTTCCCCAGTGTCGGCGTTCTCCGTAAATAAAAGTCCGTCACTTAATGCCAAGGCGGTTTCAACGCTGTCGGCCAAACGGACCGAAAGTTCATTGCTAACCACGACACGATCAACCACGACTTCTATATCGTGCTTCCGTTTTCTATCGAGTGGGGGTGTTTCTTCGATTTGATAGATTTTGCCATCAATTTTTAGCCGTTGGAAACCACGTTTCATTAGCGCCGCAATTTCTTTGCGATATTCACCTTTTCGTCCGCGAATAACAGGCGCGAGCAGATAAAGTCGGATACCTTGGGGGGAACTCAAAATTCCATCCACCATCTGGCTCACGGTCTGGCTTTCAATCGGTAATCCCGTAGCTGGAGAATACGGTGTCCCCACCCGCGCATATAAAAGACGCATGTAATCGTAAATTTCGGTCACAGTGCCGACTGTGGATCGAGGATTGCGTGATTTAGCCTTTTGATCGATTGCTATTGCTGGTGAGAGACCTTCAATCGATTCTACATCCGGTTTTTCCATTAACTCAAGAAACTGTCGGGCATATGCAGACAAGCTTTCTACATACCGACGTTGGCCTTCGGCGTATATCGTGTCAAAGGCAAGTGAGGATTTCCCAGATCCCGACAGCCCAGTAATCACCGTTAAGCTGTTACGCGGCAGCGCCACGTTGATATTCTTAAGATTATGCTCTTTAGCGCCGCTGATACGGATTTCGTTGTCCATTGGCCGGAATAGCAAGTGAAAGTTTGACTACAACCGTATTGCTGCCTGATGGTGGGTAAGAGGGCAAGTCCGATCTTATCATTGAGTGACCTAAACTTATCGGTGATCCATTCTGTCTACGACCGTTCAGGTCGATTTTATGCAGATTCGCTTGCTTTGAAAGTGTGGACTGGCGGCACTGCTGTCTCTGCGGTTATAATCTGTTTTTTATTTGTGGCTGCGAGTCCAGCTCACATTTGATGCGAGGCAGCATATGGCGGGAAGTGTTAATAAAGTCATTCTGGTTGGCAATCTTGGTCGAGAGCCTGAGACACGTGCAATGCAGAGTGGTGATAAGGTCGCCAACTTGTCAGTTGCAACCAGTGAGAACTGGCGTGACCGTCAAACTGGCGAACGGCGGGAAAAGACCGAGTGGCATCGGGTGGTGATTTTTGACCAGAATCTGGTCGAAATTGCGGAAAAATATTTGCAAAAGGGGTCAAAGGTATATCTCGAAGGTCAGCTTCAAACTCGTAAGTGGACCGACCAATCCGGGCAGGAAAAATATACCACTGAAGTGGTGCTACAGCGTTTTCGCAGTACGCTTACCATGTTGGATTCGCGAGCAGAATCTGGAGTAGGTGGCGATCATGCTTCGTCTCCTAGCGGCGAGCCGGGTGGTGAGCCGCCCGCGGTTGGCGACTTTGACGACGAAATTCCATTTTAAGCGAATTAATTTTATTGTCTTGCGGGAACCGCACTTTCCGTGTGCTGGCTTAGTATTTTAAGACTTTAAGTGTGCCCGGCCTGTGTGTCGGTTCACCGGGTATTTGCGTGCCATGGTGCGATTCTAAATCGTTATAACAAGTGGAATTTGTCCTTCCTGTGGGCCCATATTTTTTTAGTTTTCTTCGAGGAATTGGTCGATTTTCACGGCCATAATGAAGTCATTTTCGTGCAAACCCTTAATTTTCTTGGTTTGCAAAGAAACGGTTGCGTAGCCCCAGCCAAATAAGACATCGGGATGGTGGCCTTCTTGCTCGGCGAGTTCGCCGACCTTGATCACGAAATCCATAGCCTCCCTGAAATTATCAAAGGCGTAGTCGCGAGCAATTAATGTGCCGTCTTTTAAGAGTTTCCAGCCCTTTGTTTGGGCTAGGTAATTGCTTGCCTCATCCTTCGTCAGTGGTGGGATGCCGCCCCTGCAAGGTGTGCAACTTTTCGCGGCGAGAACGTCGGTCATATTGGTAATCTCCGGTCTTGCGTTACGTTTTTGGGGATGAGTTTGGCTCGTTTATGACAGAAACTCTGGCAGATGTTAGAAAATTGCCCCCGCCCGGCTGGAATTTAAGTCAATTTTCGTCCTCAAGCTCACCTAAACGCAAAGTAAGCTTGTTTCCCAGCCAGAGGGCGTGATTGGTATGATCCCTGAGGCTCATTCCAGTATTTGGATGAATCAGAATATCAAGGATATTTCGATTGATTAGCAACCATGGAACTATTGCGCCAAACAGCTCAGGCTCAAAGGCGACTTGATACATAGGCTGCGGGTGTGGCCCTACTGGTTCCTCCCGCCAGCGCCCCATTTTCACTATGAACCGCTGTGCGATTTCTTCGCGCAGGATCTCTGCGGCATGTCTGCTTGCTTCGTCGTAGTATACATGGGCGTGATAATTTTCGATTGTCACGGTTGGACTATGTCTTGCTTGTGAGTTGCATCGTTAGCCTTGAACTGTCAAATTAAGAGTCCATTATAAGGGACATGTCTATGCCAATGGAATGGGTTCACTGATGTTCATTCAAACTGAGGTTTCATCCGATCCGGACTTGGTTAAGTTTCTGCCTGGGAGAACAGTACTGGAAGGGAAAGAGGTAACCTTCTCTGACCCCGTCTCTGCAGCACGGTCCCCACTTGCGACGCGTTTGTTCGATATTGAATCCGTTGCTGAAGTCGCTTTTGGCGACGATTTTGTTCGTGTGACAAAGCTTAAAGACGGTGATTGGCAATTAATGAAGCCGGCAATCCTGGGTGCAATTATGGAGCACTACGTGGCTGACTTACCTACGATTTTGGATGACGAGGCAGATGAGGAAGAAGAGGATTTTGATCCGGCCGATTCAGATATCGTGACAGAAATCAAAGACTTGCTTTCTACCCGAGTGCGTCCGGCAATTACAGAAAGTGGTGGTGATTTAAAATTTCGTGGTTATCGAGAAGGTAGGGTCATCGTGGAGTTTATAGGATCTGCGTACACCTATCGCACGGGCGTAGAAAACCTTTTACGTCACTATGTAGCCGAATTTGCTGAGCTGGTGGACTATCGTGACAGCAAGCCTAAGCCTGGGCTCGAAACAGCAGATGGAAAGACCGTGCAGAAGTTGTTCGACGAAAAAATTAATCCTTCCGTGGCTACGCATGGTGGGCACATCGCTCTAGTCGATGTTCAAGGAGACACGGTCTATATTCGTCTTGAGGGAGGTTGCCAGGGTTGTGGCATGGCTGATGTGACCCTAAAGCAAGGCGTGGAAGTTGAAATTAAGAACGCAGTGCCGTCAATCGCACACGTTCTGGACGTGACTGACCATGACGGCGGCGCAAATCCATATTATCAGCCGGGTAAATGAATTTGGGTTTTGGCCCCCAAACCAGTGAATGTTGTACTCCTCTCAACTTATGATCTGGGGCATCAGCCCTTCGGTCTAGCTTCTCCAGCGGCATGGTTGAAGAGGGTTGGCGCGAATGTGGTGTGCAATGATCTCGCTGTTGAGGATCTGAAGACAAAAGCGATCATTGCCGCTGATTTGATAGCTTTGCACGTGCCAATGCACACTGCCGCTCGTCTTTCCCTACGCGTGCTGCCCCGTATCACCTCTTTAAATTCGCAAGCACTGTTGGTTTGCTACGGGACGTACGCTCCAACAAATCAGTCCGGCCTGATGGAGGCTGGAGTAGGGGTAGTAATAGGTGGTGAGGCTGAGACTACACTGGTTGAGGTTTACCAATGTTTGTTAGATGGCCGTCCGGTTCGTCATTTATCAACCAAGGCCTTGACCAAGCAGCATTTTGTCCGTCCAGACCGACGTGGTCTCCCAAGTCTCCAGCTATATTCGCACCTTTTGGGGCCGGATAATGAGGTCACTTTAGCTGGCTATAGCGAAGCTAGTCGAGGCTGCAAGCATTTATGCCGCCATTGTCCCGTTGTACCAGCTTATGGGGGACGATTCTTTATAGTTGGTGCTGACGTAGTCCTTGCTGATATTGACCAGCAGGTGGCAATGGGCGCGGGCCACATTACATTTGGTGACCCTGATTTTTTTAATGGCCCTGGCCACGCCATGCGGATAGTTGAAGCAGTGAGTAAACGCCATCCGAATCTTACATATGATGTCACTATCAAGGTTGAACACCTACAGCGCCATCGCGAGCTTTTGCCACGTCTCGTCGAGACGGGTTGCTTGTTTGTCACAACGGCAGTGGAATCATTTGACGATATGGTTTTGCAGGTACTCGATAAAGGTCATTCGCGGGCCGATTTTGCCGCTACAGTAGAGATTTGCGGAGCAGTAGGACTCGATGTATCGCCAACTTTTATCCCGTTTACTCCGTGGACAACGCCAGAGTCCTACCTTGACCTTCTCCAACAAATAGTGCTGCTGGAATTAATTCCTCGTGTGGCGCCGATTCAGCTCGCGATACGTCTGTTAGTACCGCAAGGCTCGCATCTTCTCAAAAGCACTTCTTTTTCTCGATTTCTTGATGGATATGACGCTGAAAGTCTCAGCTATCTTTGGAGGTATGCAGACTTAGCGACTATTTCGGTGGAGCAGAAAGTGCGAGCGATTGTCGAAGCAGACGTCCCAAACGGGGTGTCATCTTTAGACACTTTCGCCAAACTCTGGCGGGTTGCTCATGAGGCGACTGGCCGTGAAGCGCCCTCTATTTCTGTTTCCAATTGCGAGCCAGTAAAGGTAATGAGCGAGCCATGGTATTGCTGTGCTGAGCCGACCGCGGAACAGTTCGATCGATTGTAATTATTGTGTGTGGGCGCGGTTATGAAACGCCTATTACTGCTTTTACCTTCAAATAGCTACCGTGCAGCAGCATTTGTCACGGCGTGTGAGGAAGTTGATGCTCGCGTGGTCATTGGGGTTGATGAATCGCAGGCATCTACACAGTTTGGTGATAGCCGGGTGGTGCAATTTAATTTTTCAGATCCGGTTTCAGGTGCCCGAGAGATCAAGGCCTTCGCCGCGGATAATCCAGTTGATGCCATAGTTCCCGCTGAGGAGGACGCAGTATTACTTGCGGCTCATGCAGCTCAAGCGCTCGGTCTACTCCATAATAACGTCGATGCGGTTACTGCCACCCGGGACAAATTTAAGTTAAGGACGGTACTTACCGCGGCCGGACTTCCTCAACCCATTTTCAAATTATTGGCGGATGCCAAAGATTTGGAGAATATAGATCCTGTGGGTTTCCCTTGTATCGTCAAGCCAACAAACCTTGCGGCAAGTCGCGGTGTGATCCGAGCAAATGATGTGTCGCAGCTGAAAGCAGCATTCGCACGTGTCTCGGATATTCTCGCAGGCTCAGCGCTGGATAAGCCACCTATATTAGTGGAGGAGTATTTGCCAGGTGAGGAAGTGGCACTCGATGGGCTTATGGATCAGGGTGAATTGCATTTACTTGCTTTGTTTGACAAGCCCGATCCTTTAACAGGTCCATTTTTCCCTGAAACAATTTACATTACTCCATCTCGAAGATCTTCTACGGAACGTGTCCGTATTGAGCAAACTGTGCTTGATGCTGCGGTCGCACTTGGCTTGTTTCATGGGCCAATTCACGCCGAGCTTCGAATTAACGAGGGGCAAGTGCACCTGCTAGAAATTGCGGCACGTTCGATCGGTGGTCGGTGTGGAAGCTCATTGCGTTTTGCTGGCGGCTTCAGCTTGGAAAGATTGATTCTAAGTCACGCGATCGGCGAGAAGGGTCCAGGTTACCAGCGAGAGCAGTGTGCTGTTGGTGTGATGATGATCCCAGTGCTGAAAGGCGGCATACTGCGCGCTGTTCAAGGGCTCGATGTGGCGCGGGGGGGCGCAGATGTAGAGGCCGTCCATATTTCGATCCCGCTCGGACAAAGGGTTACGCCGTTGCCTGAAGGCCGCCATTATCTGGGTTTCATTTTTACTCGCTCCTCACGACCTGAGACTGCCGAAGCTTCGCTTCGTCGCGCGTACGACGCGCTGGATGTATTTATAGAGCCACTGGAAAGTGGCTCCGATCTTTAGTCAATCATATTGAAGTTTTTAAAAGCGGCTGGGTTCATTACGAATCAGGGCTAGAGAAATAGGTTCTAACTCGCTTGACAAGGCAGGTTTGTGCTCTTATCTAAAACAAGACTAATTTAGTCATTATTCTTCGGTTGCAATAGACCGCTAAGGCAGCAAACCAAGTTGGAGCAGTGGGAGCGTTATGATTCGCTTAAGCCGATTGGCAGATTACGCTGTATTACTAATGAGCCATATGACCCGCCAACCAAAGGAAGTCCATGCCGCTGTCGTCTTGGCAGATAAGACACACTTGCCGATGCCCACAGTCAGCAAAATTCTAGCAAAAATGGCCCGTGCCGGCTTATTGGAGTCAGTTCGAGGTCGTGACGGCGGCTACCGTTTAGCATTTTCTCCTCGAGACATCACCGTGGAACAAATTATTTCTGCAGTTGACGGCCCCATCGCGCTAACAATCTGCCTTGAGAGTCACGGTGTTTCATGCAAATTAGAGGACGTCTGTCCTTCACAGCCCAATTGGCGGCGCATCAATGATGCGCTTCGACACGCCTTGTCGGGGGTTTCTTTATCAGAAATCTCAAACCCGGTTCCACTGAACTTTGCACTACCGGCACGTACCCAGGTGAGTGCTTCTGATTTTCCTGATTAGGGCGCTTAAAGTTTAAACCTTTTATTAGTGTGAGAATTGAAAAACAATGTCTGCATCTGTCGAAACCGTAAAAAGTGTCGAGGCCGCTACCGGCGGAGAATACAAATATGGTTTTTACACCGACATTGAGTCCGAACTCGCTCCTAAGGGCTTAAACAAAGACATTGTCAGATTTATATCCGCAAAAAAAGAAGAGCCAAAATGGTTGCTAGATTGGCGGCTTAAGGCATTCCAGCTTTGGCTGAATTCTGCTGCCGAAGAACCTGGTTGGGCCAATGTTCGTTACGCACCAATCGATTATCAGGATGCTTATTACTATGCTGCGCCCAAAAAAGGTGAAACACCTAAGAGTCTTGATGAGGTTGATCCCGTACTGCTCGAGACTTATGAAAAGCTCGGTATTCCATTAAAGGAGCAGGAACTCCTTGCTGGCGTTGCTGTCGACGCTGTGTTTGACAGCGTTTCAGTGGCCACCACCTTTAAGGGCAAGCTGGGCGAACTGGGGATAGTCTTTTGTCCCATATCGGAAGCGGTAAAAACTCACCCTGAATTGGTGCAAAAATATCTTGGTAGCGTGGTGCCGGCAGCTGATAATTTTTATGCCACTCTTAACTCAGCCGTCTTCAGCGATGGTTCTTTCGTCTACATTCCTAAGGGTGTTCGATGCCCGATGGAGTTGTCGACGTATTTTCGAATCAACGCCGCGGAAACAGGCCAGTTTGAGCGCACCCTAATCATCGCTGATGTCGGCGCTCATGTAAGTTATCTTGAGGGATGCACTGCACCGATGAGAAGCGAGCATCAGCTCCATGCTGCCGTGGTGGAGCTTGTCGCGTTAGACGATGCAGAAATCAAATATTCGACTGTCCAGAATTGGTATCCAGGTGATAAGGAAGGTCGGGGTGGCATCTATAATTTTGTGACAAAACGTGGTGCATGCCGGGGCCGGAATTCAAAAATTTCCTGGACACAGGTTGAGACTGGCTCAGCAATTACCTGGAAATACCCGAGTGTGATTTTGCAAGGAGATCATTCGACGGGTGAGTTTTATTCGGTGGCGATAACAAACAATTATCAGCAGGCCGACACTGGAACGAAGATGATCCATATAGGCCGTAATACCTCGAGCACAATAATTTCTAAGGGCATATCGGCTGGACATGGACAACAAACATACCGTGGATTGGTTCGAGTATTAGGAAAAGCGGACAACGCACGTAACTATACTCGATGTGATTCGCTTTTAATTGGAGAAAAGTGCGGGGGCCACACGGTGCCCTATATCGAGGCGAAAAACCGAACTGCTAAAATTGAACACGAGGCGACAACCTCGAAAATCAGTGACGACCAACTATTTTATTGCCGTCAACGCGGACTGTCCGATGAAGACGCGGTCTCGCTAATTGTCAATGGATTCTGCAAGGAGGTATTGCAGAAGCTCCCAATGGAATTTGCTGTCGAGGCACAGAAATTGCTCGGCATCAGCCTAGAAGGCGCGGTCGGTTAATTAACGTGTCCATGGTTGAGGAAACTGAACAATGCTCGAAATTCGAGATTTGCATACTGTAGTCGATGGCAAACCAATTCTTCGTGGCGTCAATCTGAAAATCGTTGCCGGCGAGGTGCATGCAGTCATGGGTCCTAACGGATCCGGGAAAAGCACATTGGCTTATGTTTTGGCGGGACGGGAAGGATATCAAGCTGACCGGGGTGAAGTGCTATACGACGGTAAAATGCTACTGGAGCTCACTCCGGAGGAACGTGCTCGTGCCGGCTTGTTTCTTGCCTTCCAGTATCCCGTAGAAATCCCGGGTGTTGCCAACGCGACTTTCCTGCGAACCGCAGTAAATGCGGCGCGTTCGGCGCGGGGCGAGGAGGAACTAAGTGCAATGGCGTTCCTAAAAGAGGCGCGCACTAAACTAAAGCAACTTCGAATGGATGAGAGTTTTTTAAATAGGCAGGTGAATGTTGGCTTTTCTGGAGGTGAAAAAAAACGCAATGAGATCTTTCAGATGGCAATGTTGGAACCGCGTCTAGCAGTACTTGATGAAACAGATTCCGGACTTGATATCGATGCACTTAAAATTGTCGCTGACGGGATAAACCGCCTGCGTGGTGCCGGGCGCGCGATGCTTGTGATTACCCATTACCAACGGCTTCTTGACTACACTGTGCCGGATAGGGTGCATGTGCTAGCGGAAGGTCGGATTGTTCGTTCTGGTGGGAAGGAACTAGCCATTGAGCTTGAAAAAAAGGGTTATGCGGAATTTTCGAGCGCGGCGTGATCGACCGATATACTAGCAAATTATAAAATTATGAGCGTAAGAAAACATACGAGTAACGTTTATGTTGATCGGTTCAATGAGGTCCGAGAGCGGCTTCCTGGTACGGCTTTGCCTTGGCTCACGCGCCTACGTAGCAACGCGATCGAACATTTTGCTGATTGCGGTTTCCCGACCCCGCGGGTTGAAGAGTGGAAATACACTAACCTCTCTCGGATTGTTGATTCCCAACCCATTCTGGCTGGCCCATCCGTAAACGGGGTTAATCGAGGAGCACTGGAACAATATTTTCTTGATCCCATGCCCTGCCATCGTATGGTGTTCGTGAATGGTTATTTTCGGCCCGACCTGTCTGAAATTGGTGTGCTGCCAGCTGGGCTGACCATATCGACCCTTGAGACTACGTTGGACAATCGGCCGGAGCTGCTGGAGGCACACTGGAGCGATTTGTGTGATCTGGCCGAGGATCGTCTTTCTGGTAAAAGCGATCCGAAACCACTTGCCATGGTTGCTCTTAATACCGCGTTTGCCGCGGATGGTGCGGTGATTCATTTAGATCGCGACGTATCGCCAGACGGACCAATACATCTGATTTATGTAGCGGTGCGGGAGGGAGAACGGCCAGCAATGAGTCACCCTCGTAATCTCGTGGTCGCTGAATCTGGTGCGCACGCCACTATTTTCGAGACTTTTATCGGTGATGGTGGCGGTGCTCACTGTTCTAACGCAGTAACTCAAGTATCAGCTGGGCCTGGCGCGCGAATTTGTCATTATAAGCACCAGGGTGAGGCGCCTAGCGGCACACATATTGGCAGCAGCCATATTCGTTTAGCAAGAGATAGTACTTATAACGGATTTGTATTGTCGAATGGAGCACATACATCGCGGAACGAGATTCGTGTGCGGCTGGAAGAGGAAAACGTTGTTTGTTCCCTTGACGGGATCTACCTGGCACGTGCTCAACAACGGATGGACAACTGGACTCGTATTGACCATATGGCTCCACGTGGGAAGACCCTGGAGGTTTATAAGGGCGTAATCGATGAGGCCGCACACGGGAGCTTTCAGGGAAAGATCAGGGTGTGGCCCAATGCTATCCAAAGCGACGCCCGTCAACTTAACAGAAATTTACTTTTATCTGAGCACGCCGAGGCTGCAAGCAAACCGGAACTAGAAATCCTTAATGACGAGGTGCAGTGCGCCCATGGCTCCACGATCGGCGATTTGGATGAGGAATCTTTGTTTTATTTGCGTGCCAGGGGTGTGGGTGAGGCAGCGGCAAGACGTTTGTTAATCGATGCTTTCGTTGGGGAAGTCATCGACAAGGTAGCCGACGTGCCGATCCGAAAATACTTCCGAAATTTGTTCAACAGCTGGCTTTCTGAGGCGGTTTAAAAAGCCAATGACCGAAATAAAACGTGGCGGTCGCGCTGTTAAACTGAAATCTGTCGCAGATGGATTTGACTTAGATCAGATACGAGAAGATTTTCCAGTGCTGCGTCAAAAACCACACGGACGGAAGTTGGTGTTTCTTGATAGTGCCGCGAGTGCACAAAAGCCGAGAGCTGTTATCGACGCCATTCGCTATTGTTATGAGGCTGAGTACGCAAATGTGCATCGTGGTGTGTACTGGCTCAGCGAGCGTGCCACCGAGGCTTTTGATGGAGCCCGCGAGACGGTTCGGAGTTTTATAAACGCAGCTAAGACCTCAGAAATAGTATTTGTGAGTGGTGCTACAGAAGCTATCAACCTGGTAGCATCTAGCTATGGTGGCACATTTCTCGAGGCTGGTGACGAAGTTGTCATTAGTCATATGGAGCATCATTCTAATGTGGTGCCGTGGCAATTTTTGCGGGACCGAAACGGCGTTTTACTCAAGGTTGCACCGATTAATGATGATGGGGAGTTAATTTTAGATCAGTTTGAGGCCATGCTCGGGCCGCGTACCAAGCTCGTAGCAATAACTCATGTGGCCAACTCGCTAGGTACGGTGTTGCCGGTCCAGGATATTTGCGAAATGGCGCGCTCGCGCGGCATTCGGGTGCTGATTGATGGATGCCAGGCGGTTCCGCACACGTCGGTCGATGTTCAGGCTCTGGATTGCGATTTTTACGTCTTTTCGGGACACAAGCTATATGGCCCAAGCGGCATTGGCGTGCTGTACGCGCGGGAAGAGTTGCTTAAACTTATGCCGCCTTACCAAGGCGGGGGCGAAATGATCGCATCGGTGACCTTTGACAAAACCGATTACGCTGCACCGCCCTATAAGTTTGAAGCAGGCACTCCACACATTAGTGGTGCTATCGGACTCGGCGCAGCGGTTGACTACGTCCGGTCGATTGGGCTTGAACATATAGCCGCTCATGAGTCTGATGTGCTCCGGTACGGCATGCAGCGACTCGCCCAGATAGAGGGTTTGCGCATAATCGGTGCGGCGCGCCAAAAGGCCGGCGTGATCTCGTTTGTACTTGACGATGTTCATCCCCATGATGTTGGCACTATTCTTGATCAGGAGGGTGTAGCGGTCCGCACGGGCCATCACTGTGCGCAGCCGGTTATGGATAGGTTTGGCGTGGCTTCTACGGTGCGTGCATCGATCGGTATGTACAACGGAAGGGATGACATTGATGCGTTGGCTAGAAGCCTAAATAAGGTGAAGGAATTTTTTGGCTGATGTCTGATTTGCGTGAGTTGTACCAGGAAATTATTCTCGACCACAATCGGCGCCCGCGCAATTTTGGGGTGCCAGATCAGTCAAATCGAACCGCGAAAGGTCACAATCCATTGTGCGGCGATATCGTGACCGTCTACCTTCTTCTCGAGGGAAATGTTGTGAAAGATATCCAATTTGAAGGAAAGGGTTGTGCAATTTCCATTGCCTCAGCTTCAATCATGACGGAGTTAATCATAGGAAAGACGGAGGCTGAGGCGCTTGAATTGTTTCAGTCTTTTCACGATTTTGTCACTGGTGATGATGTGGCTGAGTTGGCTGACGAGTTAGAGGAATTAAAAGCGCTTTCGGGTGTTCGGGACTATCCTATGCGGGTAAAGTGCGCCACGCTGGCTTGGCACAGCATGGCGGCTGCTCTTGACGGAGATGGTGAGAATGTGGCCACGGAATGAAACCTAAGGTGCCACGATGACTAATGAAGATGATCGTTCAGTACTAGATTTTTTGCCGGATCCGGGAGGAACCACTGACCTATCGGCGCAGGCCGGGGCTTCGCTCCCGTCTGGGGTGGAAGCTGCTGACAAATCCAAGATTATAGAAGCTCTCCGTACAGTGTACGATCCGGAGATTCCCGTGAACATTTATGACTTGGGGTTGGTCTATCGGAGCGATATAGATCACCGTGGTCTGGTCGCGGTTGAAATGACTCTGACTGCACCGGCTTGTCCTGTGGCCTCTGAAATGCCGCAATGGGTTGCTGACGCCGTCGCCTCTGTAGAGGGTGTGGGCGAGGTAAATGTATGTCTAGTTTGGGACCCGCCCTGGAACCAAGATATGATGTCGGAAGATGCAAGGCTTGAGTTAGGAATGTTCTAAGCCAAAATATTTTCTTGCTAAGAGTTACGTATGGTCGTTCGTGCGATTAGCGCTGCGGCCACGCACGCTAATGCCGCTGCGCCAATTGGCCAAGGAAGACCGAAATCTGCCGCCAGAGCGCCGACAATTAAGCTGCCCAAGGCGACCCCCGCGCGGAACACCAAACCGTAAAGACTAAGTACACGGCCGCGCATCGCACTGTCGACAGCATCTTGAATTAGAGACTGGGCGCCTACGGCACAAACCACCATCGCGAACCCCGCTAGTGCTACCGAGGGAATTGCGAGCCAGAACCACTTCGTTGATACTAGTGCAATTAAGGCAAAACCAAACAGTCCTGTATTTAGCACGACTAATTGTCGCAAGCCGTCCGTGTTGCGTCGCTGACTTAAATAAATGGCAGCTAACACTGCGCCAAACCCTACGGATGATGTCAGCCAGGCTAGACCAAGCGCACCGCGTTCGAAAACGTCGGCAGCGAAGCCCGGCAAAAGTTCTGCGAATGGTCTTCCGAAAGCTGCGGTGCAGGCAAACAGGATCAACGTCGTCCTTATGGCGGGGTTGTGAAACGCATATGTAATGCCGTCCTGAATGCCCACTAACATACCGCTGAATTGGCTCCGGTCGATCCGATCCTCCTGTGGGCGAAGTAGTGCAGCCGCATATAGTACAGCGCAGTAGGTTGTCATATTTATTAGGAACGCAGGCGCGATCCCCCAAGCGACGATTACTAAGCCGGCTAAAATGGGGCCCAAAAATCGAGCTAAATTAAACAGTAGTGAATTGCAGGCTATAGCAGCATGCATGTCGGCACGGCGGACAAGGCTCGGGATAAGAGAGAGTCTTACGGGTTGTGCAAAGCCGTACACGGCGCCAAGATAAAGCGTCAGTGCAAATAGCAATTCGATGGTAATCAAATTGGTGGCGGTCAGCGCGAACAAAAGCGCGGATTGAGTCATTGCGAGAATTTGTGAAATTTTGAATAGCCGTAGACGGTTGAAGCGGTCAGCGACTACGCCGGCAAAGGGACCAATTATTACGGTCGGGAGCAGCTCGGCAAAAGCGATTAACCCGAGCCACATGGTCGATCCTGTTAGCTCCCAGGTTAGCCATCCGACCGCAACCCGCTGCACCCACGTGCCTACCATTGAGATAGCGTTGCCTTCCGCATATATCCGATAATTTCGGTTAGCAAGCGCTCGTAGAACACCTACACGGACGATTAGCCGCGGCGCGATTCTGCGTCTCGGAGGCCCAACGTTTCGTGGGCCAGTAGCGGATGATTTGGATGACAATGGCGTCATCGTTTCAGGCCGGGAGTGAAGACGTCCAAAAAAGAGAGGGCTACTGATTTCTCAACGAGTATCTTTTGGTTGAGAGGTTTGGCTCACGGGGCGCTGGAGCTTTGGATTGTTTGCCAAATGGTTTGTGGTGTTGCGGGCATGTCTACGTGATCAATTCCGTCCTTTGCCAGAGCATCAACTACCGCGTTAATGATCGCTGCTGGTGCCGCAACTGAGCCTGCTTCACCGCAACCTTTGATGCCGCGAGGATTATTTTGGCATGGGATCACTACATTGGAAAAGTCGAACGATGGCAAATCATCGGCCCTAGGCATGCAGTAGTCCATGAATGAGCCAGAGAGCAATTGTCCGTCGTCCGAGTAGACCGTTTTTTCGAGTAGCGCCTGACCAACACCTTGAGCAATGCCACCATGAACTTGGCCTTCCACCAGCAGCGGATTTACCAAGGTGCCAAAGTCATCGACTATCGTATAGCGTTGTAGGGTAGTAACACCAGTTTGTGAATCGATCTCAACTTCGGCAACATGGCAACCATTAGGGAACGTCCAAGCAGGTAATGTAATTGCGCCACGAGCATCTAAGCCGCCATCAATTTCTTCGCTTGGCGCATCCATTTTGCGTGCTTGGCGGGCTAGGTCGAGGATAGCGATATGTCGGTCTGTACCAGCAATCTTAAACGTGCCTTCATCAAACTCAATATCTGCTACCGCTGCTTCTAATCCTTGTGCGGCATAATGCTTGCCGCGTTCTATGACGAGATCAGCCGCGGCATCAATTGCGGTTGCTTGGGCAGTTAGTGAACGTGAGCCTCCGGTGCCACCTCCAGTCGCTATAAGGTCGGTATCTCCTTGCACAATACGGATTTTTTCGATCGGAAGGCCGAGCCGGTCAGAAGCCACCTGCGCATACGCTGTTTCGTGGCCCTGGCCGTTGGACTGAGTACCGACTAGTACGCAGACAGTGCCGTCTTCTTCAAATCGTACTTCAGCTGCCTCGCCCGGATCACCCATGGTAGACTCGATATAGTAACAGAGCCCGATGCCACGCTTCCGTCCGAGCGGTTTTGCTTCAGCGCGTCGGGTTTCGAAATTTTTCCAGTCGGCCTTTTCAATTACCGTGTCAATCACGCGCTCAAAATCTCCCGAATCATAGATTTCATTCGCAGCGGTGGTAAAAGGCATCCTTCCTGGCGAAATAAAGTTCTTTCGGCGCAGCTCAACCCTGTCGATGCTGAGCACTTGTGCTGCCTTGTCCATCAGACGTTCAATCATATAAATGGATTCGGGGCGTCCTGCACCGCGATACGCGTCGATCGGAACGGTGTGGGTAAAAACACCACGCACGCGAGCATATAAGGACTTCACGTCATAAACCCCTGGCATGACCTTGATGGCTGCAAGGGTTGGGATGAACGGAGCGAAGTTGGACAAATATGCACCCATGTTGGCAACGGTGTCGACACACATAGCCACGATCCGATGTTCGGCATCGAAAGCCATTTCCACTTCGGTTACGTGATCTCTTCCCATGGTGTCAGATAGAAATGACTCCCCCCGTTCGCCAACCCATTTTACTGGCCGTTCAAACCTGCGGGCCGACCAAAGACACAAAGCTTGTTCCGGATAATAAAACGTCTTCATACCGAACCCGCCACCCACATCGGGCGTTAGGACACGTACCATATTAGGTTCCACCTTGAGGGTGTGACTGGCGATCTGATCTTTGAGAAGCCAACCACCTTGAGTGCAAGAGTGAAGCGTGGCTTTGCCAGTATTCGTGTCGAACTCACCAATTGCTGCCCGTGTTTCTATCGAATTCACGATCAGACGATTATTGATGAGTTTCAAACTGACAACATGTGCGGCAGTTTCAAAAGCAGACTTTGTCTTGCTTTCGTCCCCATGACCCCAATCAAAGGCCAAATTGCCGCTTGCTTCGTCATGAACCTGCGGGCTGTCATCCGCCAATGCACCTATGGTGTCTGCCGTTGCATCCAGTGCTTCGTAATCCACCTCTATCAATTCGGCTGCGTCTTTAGCTTGGATGAGCGTCTCAGCTATAACGAAAGCAACATTATCGCCAACATGGCGAACTCGATCCGAGCATAGAACCGGGCGAACAGGCAGCGGCGCCGTTGTGCCGTCACGATTATCAAGAGGGACTAGGCATGGAATGCTGTTGGCTTCTTCTGCCTCCAAATCCGCGCTGGTGATAACACCGAGGACGCCGGGCGCGCCCCTTGCGACTGTACTGTCCACCGACCGGATCAGAGCGTGGGCAAAAGGTGACCGCAGAACATATCCATAGACTTGTCCGGGAAGGCTTAAGTCGTCCGTATATTGACCCTTGCCAGTGGTGAGTCGAAAATCTTCTACCCGACGAACAGCTTGACTGGTGCTAAACTGAACCATGCTTCTCCCCGATTTCGACACTAGCGCCGGCTGGGAGTGTACTCACTTTCGGGAGGTGAGCAACAGCGGGTAGGATCTTTAACGAAATATCGGCGTTATGGTTAAGAAAGTAGGAGATTGTAGCTATCTTTATTCCGATTCCTTGAATGCGAAAGGCCATCAATTTTTTGCGTTACGTCAATTCGTCTGATTGGGGTCGGCAAGAGTGCGTTGACGTTTCCTAAGTCGTCTGACTAAGTTCTATAAGCTAGCCTGACAGTTCACCGATCGATATCGACATAATGGTAAAGCTTGACAAAATTTATACGCGTGGAGGGGATGCTGGGATTACTTCACTCGGTGATGGTGCTCGGGTGCCCAAGCATGCGTTGCGAGTGGCTGCATACGGCGCTGTCGATGAAGCAAACGCTGCGATAGGACTAGCTCGCCTCCACACGGATGGTGAAATAGATATGATGCTTGCTCGGATTCAAAATGATCTGTTTGATTTAGGTGCTGACTTATGTGTACCAGCTAATACGGGACGCAAGCCGGTTCTCCGTGTCAGTAAGCAGCAGGTAACACGTCTTGAACAGGAAATCGATCGTTTAAACGAGCAACTCCAACCGCTGTCTTCGTTTATACTGCCGGGCGGTTCGCCTCCAGCGGCTTATTTGCACATGGCTCGAACTGTGGTTCGCTGGGCGGAACGCATAATTTGCGAATTTGTTGAAGAAGAGCAATTGTCACCACCGTTGCTAGCCTATATTAACCGGCTTTCTGATCATTTATTTGTGGCTGCCCGATATCTGAACAATCGCGGCCAGGCGGACGTTTTGTGGGATCCGGGAAAAAACCAATAAATCTTTCTACAACTTCAGCTGAAATCTTAATGTAACTTGCCGCTATCTGTAAGGTTATGATACGGAGTGATATGCTCAACCGTATTTCTTCACTATTCCGCGATTCAACGGAGCTCAGCTCGGACGATGAGGGCGATTCGAGCAAGCATTTGGCTGCTGCTGCTCTACTGATAGAGACCGCGTATATGGATGAGCAATTCGACGAATCGGAACGTGCAGTTATCTCAGATTTGGTCCAGCGGCGTTTCGATCTCGAGCCAGCTGATTGCCAACGCCTACTGGTAGAGGCTGAGTCGGCTGTAGTGGGGTCGCAGCAACTGTACGAGTTTACTCGGGCGGTGAACGATCGCTTCACACCGGAACAGCGGATAGAAATTATGGAAATGCTATGGGAAGTAGTCTATGCCGATGGTGAGGTTCACGATTTTGAAGTGAGCTTGCTAAGACGCATTGGAGGATTAATCTATGTTTCGGATCGAGATCGCGCCCTAGCGCGTCATCGTGTCGTCGACCGATTGGGACAATCTTGACAGGGTGTCGAAGCCATAACTTGTAGAGTGGATTAATTAAGGGAGACGAGCTTGCGATGACGTACGTCGTTACCGAACAGTGCATTAAATGTAAATATATGGATTGCGTCGAGGTGTGCCCTGTCGATTGTTTCTACGAGGGTGAGAACATGCTGGTCATTCATCCTGACGAATGTATAGACTGTGGGGTATGCGAGCCTGAGTGCCCGGTTGAAGCGATATTGCCGGACACTGAAGGCGATGTTACAAAATGGGTAACGATGAACACCGAATTCGCCGAAAAGTGGCCTAATATTACCCGCAAAGGTGAATCGCCCGTGGATGCTGACGATTTCACGGATGAAACTGGAAAATTCGAAAAATACTTTAGTGACAAACCAGGTGCCAGTGCTACCTGATCACGCCGTCCCTCACATCAGGTCCCAGATAAGCCCGTTGATTGTGTCCGCGCTCTGTAGTTTGGCGGCAAATCCTGGTATGATTGGCCCGACCCAACAAGAATTTGTTGACGCACTGGGCACCACATCTTTGCTGGTGCGTGATCCGAACGCGGGATCGAAGTTTAATTTTGGTGCCGTTTACATATTATCTAAAGTGTATACCAGCCACATACCGCTCTATATGGCGCTCAATTTAAGGCGTTAACGCAAGAAAGAGATCAACCCAATGGTGCAAGGCACATATAAAAAGAATAGCAAAAGACGGTACAAGGCTAAGGAATTAGTAGTTTACCCTTCGCATGGCGTAGGCAAAATTATTGGCATTGAGGAACAAGAAATAGGGGGTGACAAACTCGAACTTTACGTTGTTTCCTTTGAAAAAGAAAAGATGATCCTCCGCGTGCCTCTGAACAAAGCGGATCATGCCGGTATGCGTCGGCTGAGTACTAAAGATGAAATGGGCCCGGTCGTAACAACCTTGAAGGGCCGGGCTAAAATTAAGCGGACGATGTGGAGTCGACGGGCCCAAGATTATCAGGAAAAACTCAATTCGGGCGATCCGGTGAAGATTGCTGAGGTGTTACGTGATCTTCACAGAGCAGACGATCAGCCCGAACAGTCGTATAGCGAGCGTCAATTATATGAAGCTGCCCTAGACCGCTTGGCGCGTGAGTTTGCTGCAGTAGAGAAGATTGACCAAGATGTTGCTGAACAAAGGATTGAAACCTTTCTCCTTAGAGCCGCGTAAAA
>PTKE01000023.1 GCA_002937585.1 Alphaproteobacteria bacterium MarineAlpha9_Bin6
GTTTTGATCGAAGAAGCTTTCATGCCCCGGCATCACCCACAGTGGAAACGGGTGCGTTCGCTGTTACGCAACGGAACGATTGGTGAAGCGCGTGCAGTGCAAGCAGTGTTCAGCTACCACAATATTAACCCAGATGACGTTCGCAATCAGGCTGAAATTGGCGGCGGCGGACTCTATGATATTGGTAGCTATTGCATCACACTAACCCGTTACGCCTTCGAGGCTGCTCCAAAGCGTGTGAGCGCACTAATTGATCGCGACCCTACCTTCGGCACTGATCGATTGACCGGCGCGATCATGGATTTTGGGAACGGACGATTAGCAAGTTTTGTTTGCAGTACGCAAATGGCTCGCCACCAAAGCCTCCTTATTCTCGGGACGAAGAGCTGGATTCGAGTGAATTGTCCCTTCGCGATGCCGCCCGACTGGCGTCCACAAATTGAAATTGGAGTCAACGTCTCGCCCCCCGCAACAGTTGGGGAGACCGAAGAATTCGAGCCGACAGAACAATACATGTTGCAAGGGGAAGATTTTTCGAACCGATTGAGGACGGGGACCGTCAGTGAGTTCCCCCTAGAGGATGCGGTTGAAAATATGGAGGTTATCGACGCCATATTTCGAGCTGCAAAATCTCATTCCTGGGAAACAGTTTGCTAAAATGAGTAATCGACCGAGATGAATTCTTCCCCTGGTCGTACTCGAGGGAGCGAATTGCGCCGATGGCTTGATAAGCTGCCAAAGGCCGAATTGCATTTGCATCTCGAAGGAGCAATTCCTCTAGATGCCCTATGGGCCCTCATCCAGAAATATGGTGGCGACCCATCAGTCCCAACGGAAACGCATTTGCGCCAGCGGCTGACCTATTCGGACTTTCCTGATTTTATTGAAACATGGATTTGGAAAAACAGTTTTCTCCGAACCTATGACGATTTTTCTTTCATCGCAGAAAAAGTCGCACAGGACCTCTTGCGACAAAATATTCTTTATGCGGAGCTCTTCTTTTCGCCATCTCGGTTCGCTGACCGAGGGCTAACAACTATTGGCCTAGCTAAGGCCATTCGCAGCGGTTTAGGCAGGGTCTCCGGATGCGAAATTTGGTTGATCGCCGACCTAGTCCGCGACCACGGCCCAATCCAAGCCGCCATCACTCTTACGGAAGTTGCAACAGCACGCCACTACGGCATTGTCGGTATCGGTATCGGTGGATCTGAACATAAGTTCCCACCGGAACCGTTTGCCGAGCTCTACGCAGAAGCCCGACGCCTCGGCTTTAAGACGAGTGCCCATGCCGGAGAAGCATCCGGAGCAGACAGCGTCCGTGGCGCTATAGATTCTCTTTTGGTCGACCGAATAGGACATGCCACTCGCGCCGAAGAGGACCCACAACTTATGCAACTACTTGCCGACCGGCAAATTCCTATCGAACTTTGCCCATTGTCCAATGTCGCAACCGGTGTGATCGCCTCTATCACCGATCACCCAGTGCGGCGGTATTGGGACCGCGGATTGTTGGTGACCGTCAATACTGATGATCCGGGAATGTTCCACAATCGATTGGTGGACGAATATGCCCATCTAGTCGAGCTGTTTCACTTCGAGCTCAACGAAATTCGCGAACTCGTGCTTAACGCACTCCGTAGTTCATGGAGACCCGAGAAAATTTCCCAACCTTTACTTGAGCTCTTTTCGAATCATGCCGGCTGGCAATTGCCAAGTTATTATTAGCGCTTTGTTTAGTTTATTTCGCCACACCCCGTCTAACGGCGACTCTTCCCACTAGACTCAGTTCCGTCTTTTGCTCAAAAATCGGCGCATACCCTCAACATGTGCACCACGGGCAAATGCGAGTCGAATGGCTTGTCGTTCCACCTCCAATCCTGCAGCCAAAGTAGTCTCATAAGCTGCTTTCACGGATTCCTTGACCAACATTGCGCCAATCGGGTTCTTTTTGGCGATGCTCACCGCCAGATCGAGCGCATGCTCAAGCGCCTTACCGGATGGTACCAACATAGCAATCAAGCCTACAGACTCCGCAGTAGGAGCGTCGATTGGTTCTCCGGTTAACATCATTCGCATCGCCAGCCCTTTGCCAATGACGCGGGTCAAGCGCTGCGTTCCACCATCTCCAGGAAGAATGCCTAAATTGATTTCCGGTTGGCCGAATCGAGAATCTTCAGCGGCCACGACGAAGTCCGTTAACATGGCTAGTTCGTGACCACCGCCAAACGCAAATCCCTCAACAGCTGCAATTATGGGTTTAGGAAACTTCTCTATAGTTTCCCAGTCACGCCGACGTGTAGAATTATCGATCGCCTCTATACCTTGCGCCTCCATTTCTGAGATATCAGCACCAGCCGAAAAGACATTGCCAGCACCCACCAGCACGCAGCATCGCACAACATCCGATCCGCGAGCGCGGTCTATCGCCTCTGCGAGTGCCGCTATCAACGCATTGCTCAAAGCATTGCGTTTATCAGGACGATTAAGCGTGAACTGAGTAACCCCAGGCCGAGGTGTTGTTTCGATTATTAAGTCCGACACGATAATTCCTTAGTACCCGTCTTTGCCCAACGCGATTTCCTCAGCCAATATTTCCAATGCCATACGCAACAAACGAACCGATGCTTCACGTGTCATAAAACCAGCGTGAGCGGTAAGGGTAACATTGTCGAGTTGAGTGAGTGGATGGCCGCAAGAAAGTGGCTCTTCAGCAAACACATCAAGAGCCGCATGAGATATATGTCTGTCTTGTAGAGCAGCAATAAGTGCAGGTTCGTCTACCAAGTCACCGCGTGCAGTGTTGATAAGAATTGCACTTTCTCTCAGCAGCCCCAGTCGGCGCGCATCTACCAAACCTTTAGTATTTTCTGTCAAAGACAGGTGCAGAGAGACAATATCGGCAACAGTAAAAAGTTCGTCGAGTGGCAATTCTTTACATGGCAGTTTACTAGAGACCCCACTTCTGTTCCAGGCTACCACTTTCATACCTAGCGCCGACCCGAGCCTAACCATCTCCGAGCCGATACCACCTGTTCCCACCACCCCAAGTGTTTTCCCAGAAAATTCAATTGAGTCCAAAGTCCGCCATTGTCCACAGCGAACAGCACGATCCATTTCCACGATTTTTCGCCCCGCCGCAAACATCAGTCCAATTGCATGCTCAGCTACACTCCGGTCTCCATAGCCGCGAACTGTACGCACGCCGATTCCTAAGCGATCAGCGGCCGAAAGGTCGATGTAACTGGACGCCCCCGTCCCCATAAAAACAATCGCCCTCAAGTTCTTGCACGACGCCAATAACTGAGCATCGATTTCCGTATGGTCATTCATCACGAACTGGCAGTCAGCCAGCAATTCTGCCAAGTTTTCGCGAGGCGGCTCTCCCGTTTTCAAATCCAAGTCGGGGACAATATTCTGCAGATCAGAAGTATATAGGTCCGCAAGAAACTCGGGACAGTCGATAAATTTTACGGACATGATCAATCAGTTCAAATCAGGTAAATGCTTCTTCTAAACTTCAGTTTACATTGGATCAAATATCAGTTCAGATTGAAACAAATCGCTTTTTCCATTTGTCATAACAGAAATTATCGTAATGTCGCCAAAACTGGACTTCATGGAGAGTCATTTGAGGTGTAGGTACCCATGACCGATGACCACCAAAACTCTCTCAGAGAAAAACTTATCAAATCAGATGCCGAGTGGCGTGCCCAATTGACGCCCGAACAATACGAGGTTGCCCGAAACCATGGCACCGAGCCTGCCTTTACGGGCACTTACTGGAGCACAAAAATATCGGGGATTTATGAATGTATTTGCTGTAGCGAAGACCTATTTAGTTCCAATGAGAAATATGACTCGGGGACAGGATGGCCAAGTTTTTGGACCCCAATTTCCGACAACCTCATCGTAACGCGTGTCGACAATAGCTACGGCATGGCCCGTACCGAGGTCTTATGTGCAAAATGCGACTCCCACCTCGGTCATGTATTCGAAGATGGTCCACCACCTAGCGGGTTACGTTATTGCCTAAACTCGGCGTCCCTTCAACTGAATCCAAAATCGTAGTTCTTATTTATTAAAACCTCAAACGTCTGTGCCAAAAGGCTCGAAAAGGGCTAGCACTGGCTTATGATCGAGACCAAACAATACCCGCCTACCTTTTTCTTAACTATAGCCTGCAGCATATTCCCGTACTGGTCATCGATTCCGACTCAAATACCTTCTGGTATTTCGTGGGCGCGTCCATGAAGCTTAATTAACTCAGCTAGATTTGGATCTCGTTTCGCGATATGCGCATGATGTGCACGCAAAGCAGCGTTGAATGCACCATTACAGCCAAGCACCTGGTCAGCGAGATCAATCATCATGCTGTTGGGCCAATTCCGGCGCCGGATGCGGTCAATCTGATCAAATACCTCTGGTTCATGGCCGGGATTTTTGTCTGCCATAAGTATCGCTGCCGCTGCAGTCGAACGCGACACACCTGCATGACAGTGCACGAGCAAATGATGGACCCGAGCATCGTTAAGGCCACGGCCCCATTCAATCAAATTGTCGATATCATTCGCACCTGGATGGGTATGACCGGGTTGGGTAAAAATTACGTCATCAAAGCGGAAAACTACCCGATTCTGTGACGGGAATTCAGCTAATTCTTCGGGATCGGCCCGACCAGGATCCAAGATGGAAATTATATGGCTAACATCAGAATTCACAAATTCTGTAAGCTCATTCAACCCACAAATGGACAACCGATATGGCAGCATGAAGACAGCATCTATAAATTAAAGCTGGTAGTTATATACATTTATTTCTCGAACCTCGCCAAGTGCGAACAAACATTGGTATTGGGTCAACAAACAAACATCGTCTCGCTTCAAAAAATTTAAAAAGCCTATGGAGTAAAGCATGACAACCGAAACTTATGATAAAGGCCTTGAAATTCGACGTGCCGTACTCGGCGCTGAATATGTCGATAACGCGATTAATTCCGCTGATGACTTCAACCAGCCGATGCAAGAACTAGTCACCGAATATTGCTGGGGCTCAGTATGGGGGCGCCCTGGATTGCCGCGCAGAACCCGGAGCCTTCTCAATTTAGCCATGCTCTCGGCTCTAAATCGCCCACATGAACTAAAACTTCATCTGCGGGGCGCGCTCACCAATGGTGTGACGCAGAACGAGATAAGAGAGGTATTTCTTCAGGTTGCTATTTATTGTGGCGTACCCTCAGCGATTGACGCCTATCGCACTGCGCGTGAGGTTTTCGCAGAAAACGCTTCCAACTAGCTTTTAAACATTAAGGTGCACTGAGCAATGAACGAGCCTGAACAATTTGAGGTGTACGCGATCCGCTACGCGCATCACGGCGACCGAAACGCTAACGAAATGTTCATTGGCGGAGATCCGCACGAAGGACCAATGGCGCTCGATTATTTTGTGTGGGTAGCAATTGGTTCAACGCACACTTACCTGATCGATACAGGTTTTAGCGCGGAGGTCGCTCAGCGCCGCCAGCGAAAACTTCTGCGCACACCTGCGGAAGGCCTAGCGCTCATCGGTGTCGACGCATCCACTATCCAGGACGTAATCCTGACCCACCTTCATTACGACCACGTCGGTAATTTCGACATGTTCCCTAACGCAACCCTTCATGTGCAAGACAAGGAAATGGCCTACGCTACTGGGCGATATATGCGCGAACCCCCTTTGAGGGGGGCATATGAGGTTGATGATGTGATCGGCCTAGTGAAAGAAGTATACGGCGGGCGGGTTGAATTCCACAACGGGGATGCTGTGTTGTCACCTGGAATTAGCGTACACTTTATTGGTGGACACACTATGGGCATGCAGTGCGTACGTTTGTGGACCCAACGAGGTTGGCTTGTATTAGCGTCCGATGCCAGTCATCTTTACGCCAACATGGAGGAAACAAAACCGTTTCCGATCGTGTTCGATGTGGGTCAGATGGTCGATGGCTACCGAACCATGCGCGCGCTCGCCGACTCGGCAGACCATATCATTCCAGGGCACGATCCCCTGGTAATCGAACGATACCCACCACCTGCGGATAAACTTAAGGGTATTGTTGCCCGATTAGACGTGGCCCCGCATTAAGCAGGCTCCAAAACGGAAAACCAAGTCAACCCTTAAATAATCAGAATTACCCTTTGACACAAAACGTTTGGGGATCCCGCAGGCCAGTACCTGGTAGACGAGATATGGTAAAGCTCCGGTGCAAATCCGCCATGACCCGAACCATTGAAAGAATTCAGCCAATAAATTAGCACAACGTCAAAGTAGCCCTGGCTTAAATGCTGTGCACCGCAACGGCGCTCATATAAGTTCCAAAAGAAATTTGCCGTGCAAACCGTTGGTGGCATACTCCGTGGCTGGGGGAAACGACCCTGATCTCGCTCTATAGGAGAAAATTAACATGGCGATAGCAAATAAAATATTACTGCTGCGCAACGCCGTTCGCGCCCTCGCCCTGTTTACATTCTTTTTTATCAACGCAGCAGGGTTGGGACATGCAGAAACCACACTGAAAATGGTGGCACACGCGGATCTAAAGAACATCGATCCAATTTGGACCACAGCCTACATTACACGCAATCACGGTTATATGGTCTATGACACGCTTTTCTCCCTCGACGAAAATCTTGAACCCCAGCCTCAGATGGTTGGAGACTATTCAGTTAGCGATGACGGACTAACATATCGTTTCACCTTGCGCGATGGACTTGGTTGGCATGACGGTACCCCAGTAACCGCAGAAGACTGCGTTGCTTCTCTTCGCCGTTGGGGAGCACGCGACGGCATGGGCCAAAAGTTAATGGACATGACCGCTTCGCTGGAAGCTTTAGACATTAAGACCTTGGTCCTTACTCTTAAGGCACCCTACGGTTTGGTGCTTGAATCCCTGGGGAAAATCAGCTCCAACGTGCCGTTCATGATGCCGGAACGGCTCGCCATGACTGATCCATTCGAGCAAATTCCGGAGACGATCGGGTCCGGGCCATTTAAATTTATTAAGGACGAATGGATTCCGGGAGTAAAGGTTGTATATGTAAAAAACGAAGACTATGTGCCACGTAAAGAACCACCGAGTTACGCAGCAGGCGGCAAAATCGCCAAGGTTGATCGGGTGGAATGGCTTTACATTCCCGACGCAGCGACTGCAATGAATGCGTTAATAGCAGATGAGATCGACCTTTTCGAAGCACCACCGATAGACCTCCTGCCAATTATGGTTGGAACACCGGGTGTCATAGTAGAGGAGCTTAATCCACTTGGCGTGCAGGGATGGCTCCGACTAAACCACCTATATCCGCCCTTTGATCGTCCAGAAGCACGAGAGGCAATGCTCTGGTTGACCGATCAAGAACACTATCTGCAGGCAGTGATCGGAAACCCAAATTATTACCGGACCTGCCCAGCTTTTTTTGGTTGCGGCACACCACTGGAATCGGATGTGGGTGCAACGCCACTGATGAACCAGGACCTCGATAGGGCGCGTGCACTGTTCGACGCCGCTGGCTACGACGGAACGCCGATCGTAATTCTCCAGTCCACCGATATTCAAATTCTTAATGGTGCAGCACTGGTAACTGCCCAGTTACTGCGCGAGGTCGGAATCAACGTTGAACTTCAAGCGATGGACTGGAGCACCTTAACCTCACGCCGCGCAGTCACAGATCCGCCAGAAGAGGGAGGTTGGAACATTTTTCTTACCTGGTGGAACAGCGCCGACATTCTCAATCCAATCACAAATATTGGTGTCTCTGGGGGATGCCGAGAAAAAGCTTGGTTTGGCTGGCCTTGCGATAGCGAAATTGAACGACTTAGAGACGCCTATGCTCGGGCAACTGATCCGGAGACACAGCAAAAATTGGCGGAACAGGTGCAGATGCGTGCTTATGAATTGGTGACATACGTAAATTTTGGAGAGTTCAGGACGCCGGTCGCCTATCGAGACACGCTTGATGGCCTTATCAAGTCGCCAGTCTATCCCTTTCTCTGGAACATCGAAAAACGATAAAGAAACATTTTTAGCAGGCACCTGACGTGCTGGCATTTATAGCCCGACGCCTCTTTGCCACAGTGCCGGTAATGGCCGTGGTCGCGCTCTTCGTGTTTCTGCTTTTGCATCTGAGTCCTGGTGACCCGGCGACGGTTATCGCTGGCGATTACGCAAGTCCCGCAGACATTGCACGCATTCGTGCTCAGCTGGGACTAGACCAGCCACTTTACATACAGTTCACCACTTGGGTCGGACAACTGCTGCACGGAGACCTAGGAGTTTCAATTTTCTCGAACTTACCGGTGACACAGTTAATCCAGCAACGTATTGAACCAACCCTAGCACTGGCCCTTTTCACTCTAACTCTTTCAATTTTGGTGGCTGTACCGTTGGGCGTGCTCGCCGCGTGGAAAGCTGGTAGTTGGATTGATAGATTGGTCATGGCTTTCTCAGTACTTGGCTTCTCAACACCAGTATTCGTGCTTGGCTACGGGTTGATTTATATTTTTTCCCTGAAACTAGGTCTATTCCCGGTCCAGGGCTTTACCAGTATTAGCGACGGTTTATGGCCATTCATTCACCGACTCATTTTACCCAGCCTAACTTTGAGCGCCATTTTCATCGCCTTATTCGCACGGATTACTCGCGCTAGCGTCCTAGACATTTTAGAAGAGGACTATATTCGCACCGCCCGCGCGAAGGGGCTCACCAATAGGACAGTGCTTATGCGGCATGCGTTACGCAATGCCGCAGTACCGATCGTAACTGTAATCGGTATTGGCTTTGCACTGTTAATCGGTGGCGTGGTGGTTACAGAAAGCGTTTTCAATATTCCAGGGCTCGGCCGACTTACTGTGGATGCTGTTCTTCGCCGTGATTACCCAGTTATTCAGGGTATCATCTTAGTGTTCTCGGCGACCTATGTCCTAGTCAATCTGATAATTGACATTTTGTACGTCGTACTTGATCCGAGGATCCGTTATTGACTCCGAAACTCGACAACCGCGTTTCAGATGCGAGAAATTCGGGCACCCGAAGAAGTTTCTTGTATCTGATACACCGCAATATGAGCGTGTCACTTGGGGCTGGGCTCTTGATTTTCATCGGGCTTACAGCACTATTTGCGCCATTATTGTTTACCGTCGATCCAACCACTCTTAATCCAATCGCCAGATTAAGGGCCCCATCGAGAGAGGTTTGGTTTGGCAGCGATATGTATGGTCGCGATATATACAGCCGGACCGTATATGGCTGCCAGGTATCCCTGATGGTTGGGCTGTCTGTCGCCACTCTCAGCGTAGGCATCGGACTAGTTATTGGATTGGTTGCTGGTTATCTCCGCTGGCTGGATGCGATAGTGATGCGGATCATGGATGGAATTATGGCGATCCCCGGCATTCTACTCGCCATTGCCTTGTTGGCACTCGCTGGCGCTAGTCTAGGCACCGTGATCCTAGCAATTACAGTACCGGAAATTCCGCGCGTAGTCCGCCTAGTGCGCGGGGTCGTACTGGGGATCCGAGAAGAACCTTACATTGAAGCTGCCATCTCCCTCGGCACCCGAACACCAAAGCTACTGGTCCGACATGTTTTGCCAAACATCGTCGCGCCTTTGATAGTTCAGGGAACATATGTTTGTGCCTCCGCTATCATCCTGGAAGCTATTCTGAGTTTTTTAGGAGCGGGAATACCACCAGAAACCCCAAGCTGGGGCAACATCATGGCAGAAGGTCGAACCTATTTTCAGATTGCTCCCTGGATCATTTTTTTCCCAGGCCTTTACCTCGCAATAACAGTACTTGGCGTCAATGTACTTGGAGATGGCCTTCGCGATACGCTTGATCCGCGCCTCGCCAGGCGATTCTAACGTGACAGCTCATGGCAAATAACAACGCTGGCGTCCCCCCCACCGAGCCGGTGCTCCAAATCGATCAATTTTCCGTCAGCCTACCGTCCGGTGCAGATCGCCAATTTGCAATCGAAGACATATCTCTGCAGGTTGCTCCTCGAGAGATTCTTTGCATCGTCGGTGAATCAGGATCCGGCAAGTCTGTTACCGCGCACGGTATCATGGGCTTACTTCCAACGGGCCAACTGGAACCAGTCGGTGGAACTATTCACCTGCTGGGAGAATCCTTACTCGATGCGACCTCAGGCCGGCTGCAACAATTACGCGGCAGCTGCATGTCGATGATTTTCCAAGAACCGATGACCGCGCTAAACCCGGTAATGACACTGGGTCGTCAGATCGAAGAGGTGCTTGCCGAACATACCCGAATATCTACCCGGGAACGCATGGAGCGCACACTTAACCTAATGGAGTCGGTAAATTTACCGGATCCGCCCAATCTTTATCGCACCTACCCCCATCAGATTTCAGGCGGTCAGCGGCAGAGAGTAATGATCGCGATGGCACTCGCACTTGAACCCGCCCTCCTGATCGCCGACGAACCAACCACCGCGCTCGACGTAACAACCCAAGCACAAATTCTCACACTGATTTCAAATATTCAGCGAGAGCACAATACCGGAGTTCTTTTTATCACCCATGACTTCGGTGTCGTCGCGGAGATTGCCGACCGAGTGGCAGTCATGAAAGATGGGAGAATCGTCGAGACCGGTCCTACAAAACACGTTCTCGGTGCACCAAAAGATGCCTATACGCGAATGTTGATCGCCGCCGTGCCCAGTTTTACTCCGAGAAGAATCCCGTCGGGCGCGACAAAGCCAATAGTGCTAGCAACGGACACCCTGTCAAAGACCTACCATACAAAATCATTTTTTGGCCGACGGCGCACAGTCGCAGCTGTCCAAAAAGTCACAATAAAAATTCGCCAAGGTGAAACCCTGGGCGTTGTCGGAGAATCGGGCGCGGGAAAATCAACCGTTGCGCGCTGCGTGGCACGTTTAATTGAACCGACCAATGGTCAAATTTACATGCACAACGAAAACCTTGCCAAGCTATCCATAAGCCAATTTCGGCCATGGCGTAAACGCATTCAGATAGTGTTTCAGGATCCGTACCGGTCACTAAATCCACGCCGGACGATCGGAGACGCAATCGCGGAAGGCCCTAAAAATTTTGGTGCCACTAGCAAAAAGGCATATGAGCGTACCAGTGAACTTTTAGACCTAGTTGGAATCGACCCAACCGCGGCCGATCGTTATCCGCATCAGTTTTCCGGCGGTCAGCGCCAGAGAGTTTGTATCGCGCGAGCTCTTGCTATGGAGCCAGAACTTTTAGTAGCCGATGAACCAGTTTCGGCGTTAGACGTCTCAGTCCAAGCGCAAGTCTTAAATTTACTCACGGACATTCAGGCCCGTTTTAACCTTGCCATATTGTTTATCACCCATGATCTTCGCGTTGCTGCTCAAATTTCTGACCATATAGCCGTCATGTATCAAGGTGAGATTGTAGAACAGGGCCCAGCATCACACGTGTTTGCGAACCCCACCCACGACTACACCAAACGTCTCTTCAATGCAGCACCGGGAAGATCTTGGGATTTTTCCAACTCTTTGTAATATTCCCTCGACGCTTGGGTAAGGTAGGACACTCCAGTGCATCGCTTCTCTTTTCACCGAATCCAAATGCATCGTCTGTCTAGCGCCCGGGGGATTATGGTACAGTAGTTGGAGCCGTACCAGCACGAGAGGCGACGACTCGACGTCGATAACTATTATTATGACCACTGCTACTAATATTTCACCCACCAAACCAAACCGCCGCAAGCGGAGCCGCAACAAATCGCCCAAAAACATGCAGCTGCCGACCGAGACGCTGGAAATCCTTTACACCACCATGCGCCGAATTAGGGCATTTGAGCAACGCACTAGCGAACTGTTTAACGATGGCGTGATCAAGGGAACAGCACATAGCTACATGGGTGAGGAAGCAATTGCTTCTGCAGTTTGCGCTAATTTGCGCGACGAGGACTTTATCGCCAGCTACCATCGGGGCCACGGCCATTGCATCGCCAAGGGAGCTAAAGTTGACCGCATGATGGCCGAATTGATGGGTCGAGATACAGGTTACTGTCGGGGGCTTGGCGGATCGATGCACATTGCGGACATGGAACTCAATATATTAGGCGCGAATGGCATCGTCGGTGCAGGAATGCCGTTGGCCACGGGCGCAGCACTAGCGATCCAATTACGTGGGGAGGACCAAGTTGCAGTCACCTTTTTCGGTGACGGTGCCAATAACCAGGGCGTATTTCACGAATCGATGAATTTGGCGGCTGTGTGGAAGTTGCCCCTGATTTTTATCTGTGAAAACAACCAATATGCTCTGAGCACATCATACAGGGCAACCACAGCAGTCCCTCAAGTAGCCATGCGCGGCGCTGCCTATGGAATTCCAAGTGTCACCATCGACGGGAATGACGTGGCCGAGGTTTATTTGGTGGTTCAGGAGGCTGTTGAGCGAGCAAGGGCTGGCGAGGGACCCACACTGATTGAGGCAATGACGTATCGCTGGGGACAACACTCCATGCGCGCAAATTTGCGTGACCCCCGACCAAAAAAAGAGTTTGACGAGTGGAAAGAACGTGACCCGATAGCACGCATGGAGGACATGCTGATCGCCGATAAGGTAATGACCAAAAAACGGATTATAGAGATAGGAAACAATGTAGACAGCGAACTTAAAACCGCGGTGGAGTTCGGGATCAATAGCCCCGAACCGACCGTCCAAACCATGGAAGGGGCAGTCTACACACCACACACCCAGCACGAAGAACCTGGCACCGATGGAGTGACCCGGGAACTCCACTATACTGAAGCGCTGAACGAGGCCCTGCACCAAGAGATGGCACGAGACGACCGGGTCATCCTGATGGGCGAAGATATCGGCGAGACCGGCGGCATATTCCAGGTCTCAAAAGGATTATTTGAATCCTTTGGCGAGAATCGAGTCCGTGATACACCAATTTCAGAGGCAACCTTTGTGGGTTGCGGTGTCGGCGCTGCCGTTTCTGGCATGCGACCGATAGTTGAAATCCAAATATTCGATTTCGTGGCTCTGACGATGGATATGCTTGTTAACCAGGCTGCAAAATTCCGGTACATGCTGGGAGGTGGGCCCGACGTTCCATTAGTAGTACGTGGGCCCCAGGGCGGCGGCATTCGCCTAGCTGCACAACACAGCCAAAGCCTAGAGGCATGGTTTACTCATATACCTGGTTTGGTGGTAATAGCGCCGTCCACACCATACGACGCCAAGGGCCTGCTAACAGCGGCAATTCGAGACAACAATCCAGTTATTTTTCTGGAACAAAAGCTACTTTATTTGGGACAACCCGCCCCAGTTCCCGAGGCACCTTACGCAATTCCGATAGGTAAGGCGGACGTAAAACGTGCTGGAAGCGACGTTACCGTAGTTGCTACTTCTGCGATGGTGCCTCGAGCTCTCGGCGCAGCACAACAATTAGAGAGCGAAGGGGTTAGTGTGGAGGTGGTCGACCCACGTACACTAAAACCCCTCGATGAAGACACGATCCTCGGCTCGGTGCGCAAAACAAATCGGCTCCTAGTAGTACATGAAGCATGTCGAAAAGGTGGTTTCGGAGCTGAGGTAGCAGCGGTTGTGATGGAAAAAGCTTTCGATTATCTCGACGCACCCATTATACGACTGGGCGCACCCGACGTGCCAATGCCTTACAATGATGAATTAGAACGATACGTAATTCCGTCGCAGGATAGGATTGTGGAAGAACTTAGGGAGCTATTGAAGTGATTTATTAAAAAGAATGCTATTGCTAGGAGTAGCGCTCTCATCACAATAGCAATTGGCTTTGCATATCTCTCACATATCTGATCAACAAACTATGACCGCGCAAAGGTTAAAGCGCTTCTGTCCACAAATGATACGAATATAGTTACTTTTTCCCAAAATAATCGGTTGCCGACGAGAGTAAGGGGGAGGCATGCGCAGCTATCAGATCGTGGAATGGGACAAACCGCTCGAATTAAAAGAGCAGCTGACCCCAAAGCCAAGTGGAGCTGAAGTGCTGCTGAAAGTTGATGCTTGTGGTGTCTGCCATAGTGATCTCCATATTCGGTCTGGCTATTTCGAGATGGGGCAAGGGGAACGGACCTATTTAGCCAAGATGGGCGCCAAGCTACCAATGACTCTCGGCCACGAAGTCGTTGGGGAAGTGGTTGAGCTTGGCCCCAAAGCAGGCGAAATCGAGGTTGGAGACAAACGCATCGCCTTCCCTTGGATTGGCTGCGGGCACTGCCAAACTTGCAAAAATGGCGACGAAAACCAGTGCAGCTCTCCTAAATTTCTCGGCACCAGAGTCGACGGCGGTTACAGCGATTACTTGTTAGTACCAAACGCAAAGTACTTATTTGAATATGGCGACACACCAACAGATCTTGCCGCGACATTTGCTTGCGCCGGCATCACCGCCTATGGAGCTCTCAAGAAATGTGGGCCTTTAGACGCAGATGACCATGTGCTGATAATTGGAGCAGGTGGCGTCGGCTTGACTGCACTGCACATAGCCCGGGCCTTAACCAAAGCAAAATTGATTGTTGCAGATGTCAACGAAGACAAACGCAACGCCGCTGCTACAGGAGGGGCAACCGCGACTATCGATAGTTCTGAAAAAGACGCGGTTAAACAGATACTCGAAGCCAGCAGTGGCGGTGTTGCCGCGGCAATCGACTGCGTCGGCATGCCCACCACGTCCCGTTTAGGCATCGACACGCTACGCAAAACCGGCATTCATGTGATCGTCGGTTTGTACGGTGGCGCCATGACAATTCCCATGGTTCTATTCCCATTCAAGCAAATGACGATACGCGGATCCTATGTCGGCACGCTCAGCGAAATGGATGAACTCATGGAGTTAGTAAGAGATGGAAAAGTCCCGCCAATACCTCTTACCCCACGGCCATTACATGAGGCCAACCAGGTGCTTGACGAACTCTCCAGAGGAGAAATTATTGGTCGGGTCGTTCTGAAACCATGATGCCGTTGGAAACGGACCCAAACTGGAGTACGGATCATGTCCCGTCACCTTGTTTGCCTAAGTTTTGATTTTGATGCCCTGTCGGGTTGGATCGCGCGTGGCCTGACCACGCCAACACCAATGTCGCGGGGCGAGTTTGGCGCTATTGGCGCAAAGAGGATCCTGACGCTGTTAGCCAAACACAGCATCCGTTCCACCTGGTTCATTCCGGGCGTTACTATTCACACCTACCCGGACATTTGCCGGCGAGTGACTGACGCTGGTCACGAGATCGGACATCATGGCTGGACACATGTGCCACCCGCAAAACTGAACCGCGACGCAGAGGCCGAGGGCCTGAAGCGCGCCAACGAGGCGATACTTAATTTGTCTGGGCGTCGAGCACGCGGCTATCGTTCGCCGTCTTGGGATTTAAGCGCCCATACGATCGCACTGCTAACTGAAAATGACTTCCTCTACGACAGCAGCATGATGGGCCACGACCATCACCCGTATAGAGCACGCCAGGGTGACATGATAACAGACGCAGGATCGGTACAGTTTGGTGCCGAGACTGATTTAATCGAAATGCCCGTCAGCTGGACACTTGACGACTACCCTTATTTCGAATTCGTTCGCACAGATGGTGCGATACTGCCAGGGCTGTCCACTGCCCGTGACGTATTAAAAAATTGGCTAGACGATTTCACCTATATGTGTCGAAACGAACGCTGGGGGATCCTGACGTATACGTTCCACCCATTTGTGATTGGTCGAGGCCACCGAATGATGATTTTGGAGGAATTAATTGAGGCACTAACTGATCAGGGTGCAATATTCACAACCATGGCCGACGCAGCGGAAGAATTTTTGGAGCGTGAACCCTTAGCTAGTGACTAACGACGGATATTGCGCGGTGAAAATGAATGGCGGCAAAGAAACATCTAGCTTAACCGTTGTGCTCCTCATTGTTTAAGTCGGAAAGTACCCATAGACTTTGCGAAAACGACGCTCACCAGATCGGGGGAACGATCCATGATCCACGAACTCAGGATGTATACGCTCAAACCTGGCTCAATAAACAAAGCGCTCGAAGCAAGCGGGACGGTAGCCAAACGGATTAGAGGTAGCGATAACTACGGCAAACTCGAGGGACATTGGTCCAGTGAGATAGGGACACTCAATCAATATATCCATTTATGGGGTTTCGAAAGCGTGAGTGAAATGCAACGCCTACGTGGGGAACTTGCCGCACTTCCAGAATGGCGCAAAGAATACGTCCCTTTGATACGACCCAACATCCTGAGGCAGGAAATTCGTATTCTGCGACCGGTGTTAGACATGAAAGACTCGGAAGGCGACAACAATTTCCACGAACTGCGTACCTATCGTGTGAAGCCAGGAAAGGCCGCTGAATGGACCGGCCGCATGGTCGAGGCCATGCCAGCGCGGGAGAAATACTCGCGTAACCTTGGTCTATGGATTAACGATTTCCCGGATCCCAACGAGATCACCCACCTCTGGGCTTATAAAAGCTGGCAGGAACGGATGGAGGCGCGAGCAGGCTCACAGGCCGACCCAGTATGGAAAAAATTCCTTGGATACGCTGGACCACTGATCGACGACATGCACTCAATGATCCTTACTCCGTCGCCTTATTCACCACGTCAGTAAGACAAAGTGTCATGGAGGTTACTCAACGTAAGTGAAGCGGGTAGAATAATAGATTGATGGAAATTTATAATTTTACGCCCTTGTCGGCGCTCGCCGGCGGAATATTGATTGGTCTTTCGGCAGTGCTCTTGCTGACAGTGAATGGTCGCATTGCGGGTATCAGCGGGATCGTGCACGGGATCGTTGCACCGGAAAAACCTAACGATCTCGATTGGCGGCTTCTGTTTCTGGTTGGTTTGATAGCGGGTGCCTTCCTTTACCGGTTACTAAACGGTATGGACACTTCAATCGCCCTTGAGGCCTCCATTCTAATAGTGGGAGGTGGCGGCATTCTCACAGGAATTGGCACCGCAGTAGGCAGTGGGTGCACCAGTGGCCACGGGATTTGTGGCCTTGCGCGAAGATCATCGCGGTCATTGGCGGCGACAATAAGCTTCATGTTAGTGGGGGGTATAACCGTCTTCATACTCCGCCATGTCATCGGAGGTTGACCTATGACTCGGGCGTTTTTAGTGATTTTTGCCGGCCTCCTTTTTGGCTTTGGACTTTGTGTATCTCAGATGGTCAACCCGGCCAAGGTACTCGGATTTCTAGACATTGCTGGCCTCTGGGATCCAAGCCTCGCTTTCGTGATGATGGGTGCTTTAGGAGTTGCAGCAATCGGGTTTCCCCGCATACTGAGCAGGCCTAAACCGTTGCTTGAGGGCGATTTTTTCATGCCACCGCGGTCCGGCATTGATGCACCGCTCATCGTGGGCGCAATCATATTTGGTATCGGCTGGGGGTTAGTGGGATTTTGTCCGGGGCCAGCTATCGCATCATTGGCTTATGGCTTGCTGAAAAGCTGGCTGTTCGTGGCAAGCATGGTAATAGGCATGCTTGCAGTACGCCTGGTGCTCGGACCACGATTATTGCAGCCAACGCCTTGATGCTAGATCCTTCACAATTTTGTAGAGGTGTTGGAAGTATAGATAAGCGGCATAATGGACCGTTAGTTTGACCGCTACACAAACATGCCGCGCGCACAGCGCCGATGTTTTTTACCCACGTGAACTCATCAAGATACTTTCTGGTGACACCATCTAGCTAGCGGTGTCCACGTTCAGCCATAATCACTCGCCCACAAAAAGAGCCAGCAACCAAAACAGGATCAGCCCGCTAGATTCTGGTTCCGAAAACACTTTTGGATTAAGGTTGTCCAAAAGTTGCTATCCGATCTATCCGACACTTAAATAATACGCGCTTTTCGTCAATGGATGGATCACGTAGCCCATATGGTGGCTCATTGCCTGTGTATTTGGTCCAGATATTATCGAGTTGCTTGGTAACATTGGGGTCATCTTCTTCGCGCACCTCTTCGGCTACCGTGCATTTGATGCTCATCCAATGATATGGATTTTCTGGATTGACCAGCAACAGAGTGAGCTGCGGATTATTCCGGATCCACTCGCACTTTGGCCGATGCGAGCCAGTATTAACTAAAATATGGTCCCCTTCGTAATCGCACCACATAGGTGTCAGGCCCGGCCGACCATCTGATCCGATTACAGCGAGCGTCATTACCACCGGCTTGTCCAATAATTGTTTGTAGATGGGATCAAGATCGCCGATCCCACTAGCGCGTTTGCGTTCGCCAATATCGAACTGGCCCGCTTGCAAACCTTCAGAAACGTCGCGGAATTTCGCAATCGTGAACGCCTCAGCCATATTTACCCTCCCATTAAACTCACAATCTATTAGGCGGACTATGGCAGTCAGCGGCTGGAAGGGTCAAGAAAAGCGCTTCGCCGTAATCTTGATTAAGTGGTTAACTACGTAGGATCGCCTTGAATTCTTCGAATACAGCATCGTATACCGGCCGTTTAAAATTAACGATCGCATTCAACACGTCGATAGGAGTCATCCAGCGCCAGTCGCTAAACTCGGCGTGCTCCGAAGCATCAAGATCAATTTCCCGATCCCGCCCTCTAAAGCGCATCGCATACCATATTTGGCTTTGCCCGCGATACCGACCGCCCCACGCCGTCCGCGCAAACTCCTCCGGAAAATCGTACCTGAACCAGTCACGTGACTCGCCTATTATGTCGACATTGTTTGTACCAATTTCCTCATTCAGCTCTCGCATTGCAGCGGCACGTGGCGCTTCGGCGTCGTCAATACCGCCTTGCGGCATTTGCCATGCCTCAACTGCCATATCAATGCGCCGAGCCACGAACACCAGATTCTTGGAACTAAGCAACATGATTCCCACACCGCGCCGATAGGCACGAGTAGTGCCTTTATGACTTTCTTGCGTCTTTGAACCAACTACTTCAGATTTTTTGGTGTTGCATCTTTGATCCACAGTATCCGCACTTTATAAGCACCCACGTATCAATCCATGCTCCAGGATTTCTTTAACGGCCTTGCTGCAATAACGTATTCCATATCAAAATCCAGGTTGATTTCTTTACACCACCTCACACCGAAGCACCAAATACGATGTTGCAAACATTACCCAGTGCCGTGTGTAAAAAGTTTCAGAACTTATTCGCGCATGCGTCGAACACACTCGCTGGTAATAGCGAGAAGAAGCCACCCATATTCAATTACACGCGGTTTTCAAATAGTGCTAAGCCACGGATAAGGTCCAGTGCTCGTTGCAATTGATAATCGCGCAACGCATCATCCTCGGTCAACTCAGCTGCGATCTCTTCTTCGACCTCAGGCGAATCAGAATTTTGGACTTCGGAATCTAAGCGGCCCCGCAAGTCCTCTTCGCGCCGGCGGGCAGCATCTGATGTAACTTGAATTGTTCCGGCATCCACTAAAATATCCGGCTCAATGCCCTTAGCCTGTATAGACCGACCAGAAGGTGTGTAATAACGCGCCGTGGTTAGGCGCATCGCTCCTTCCCCAGGCAACGGTATAACCGTCTGCACAGAACCCTTTCCGAAAGACCGGGTGCCAAGAATGATGGCGCGGCGATGGTCTTGTAGTGCGCCGGCCACAATCTCCGCAGCTGACGCTGAGCCGCCATTAATCAGCACAACGACTGGCAGTCCTTCTGCAATATCCCCGGCTCTTGCATTGAAACGTTGCCCGCCTCGACTCCCACGGCCGCGCGTCGATACGATCTCTCCTTTTTCGAGAAAGGCATCGGATACGGCCACCGCCTGATCGAGCAATCCTCCCGGGTTATTTCGCAAATCGATTACTACTCCTTGAAGACCATCACCGATTTCTTTGCGCAGTTCCCGCATCGCTTTTTCCACACCGGACTCGGTCTGCTCGTTAAATGATGTCACGCGGATAAAGGCTACTTTCCCTTCGGCCCGAGATTTTACCGAACGAATGCGAATTACATCACGCGTAATAGCCACATCAAATGGTTGTTCTACACCGCTGCGTTGTACTGTGATCACAATTTCAGAGTTGACAGGCCCACGCATAAGTTCAACCGCTTCTCCAAGAGTTAAGCCAAAGACCGGCTCTCCGTCTATACCGACAATTAAGTCGCCAGGTTGCATACCAGCCCTATATGCTGGTGTATCGTCGATTGGGGATATTACCTTTACTAAACCATTTTCCATCGTCACCTCAATCCCAAGCCCTCCAAACTCACCTCGGGTGTGTACCTGCATTTCGCCGTACGCTTTCGAATTAAGAAACGTTGAGTGGGGATCAAGTGAGCTAAGCATCCCCTGAATTGCAGCTTCAATTAGCTCAGCGTCATCAACTTCCTCAACATATTCAGAGCGAACGCGCTCAAACACATCACCAAACATATTAAGCTGACGATAAGTTTCCGAGCTGACCGCTCCCACCTCATTAAGCACAGCAACAAAAGCCACCGCCGCCATCGTCGCAACCAGCATATATCGGATCATCTGCTAACCTTTCGATCTAACAACTCTAGCCATTCTCGTGGACTGATCGGTTCCCCTTCGTGGCGAACCTCAATGTAGAGTACAGCGCCCTGACGCTCCCGGTCACCCATCACACCAACCGGCTCACCGGCCGTCACCCAATCACCGATTTCACTATAGATACGAGCAAAACCCGCAAGTAAACTATGATATCCTCCGGCGTGTTCGATTATCAAGAGTCGACCGTAAGCACGAAAGTCACCCGAAAATACAATATACCCCTCGCGCGGCGCGATGACGTACGAGCCGCTCCCACATTGGATAAATATACCCTGACTTCGAGATCCGTTCTCAAGTCGCTCACCAAAACTACGAATGACTGGGCCCCAAGTCGGGTATGGCAGGCTACTTTCGGTTGGTAAAATAAAAACAACCTGCGAATCGTCCGATGATTGAGATTGCTTTGCATCTATCCGCTGGCCAATGGACGGCGGCATAGGTTTGAGGCGATTACCCGTAGCTAATTTAAGAACTGTAACAAGCTCTCCCAGATCTGCGGCTCTAGATGCCAGCGATTCCACCTCTTCAGCAACACGTTGCCGGTCTATATGGATGTTCACTTGTAAAACCGACTTACGACGTAGAATCCACTCAAGCCGTTTCCGCTCTATCTCAAGTTTCTCCCTCTCCTTCGTCCACTCAAAGTGTTGGCGAACACGTTTGATGCGAAGACCCTCTGTTTCCGAAAGTACATGCTTAAGTTTCGCCCCGTCTTGATGCAGCGCCGAAAGAAATAACGACAGAACAGCCACCCTGAGCCGTAATTGAGTTTTTTGAATAGGTGTGAACGCTAATGCCTCCGGCGGGTTTCTACGCAATCGCGCAAGACCCCCTATAGACGCACTTAAATGTCTATTATTTTGGATGAGTTCTTGGTGAGCCACCTTATACGACTTTTCTAGTTGGCCTAATTCAATTTCAACAGCAGCTATTTCTCTCTCACTACTTTGAATAGATGCAACAAACTCTATTATCTTGTCTCGTAAGCCTGCAATATTCGCTGACAACTCATTAGATCGGGATTCTAGTCCGCTTTCCCGTCCGCGTTCAGCCTCTAGTTGCCGAATAAGAACGTCAAATTCGCTGTAAGGATCCGATCGCGGGTGCTCACCTGCGACAGACGAGGCAACTACTAACATCGAAAGCAGGAACGTGATTGTGCGTGCAGATGTGACCACGTCACGCTGAGGTCTTTGTGACTAGATGATCTTCCACTGTCGATGCGTTTTTTGAAAACAGCACATTCCCTGTCATCGTACTCGGTATAGATAATCCCATCAGCGCCAAGACGGTCGGCGCCACATCAGAAAGCCTGCCACCAACGAGTTTTTTTTGACCAATCCCAATCGCGACCAATGGGACTGGATTGAGGGTATGCGCAGTATGCGGTTGACCGGCATGTAAGTCTAACATCTGCTCCACATTTCCGTGGTCAGAAGTGATCAGCATGGCGCCATCTTCTGCCTCAATCACTTTGGCAATAGAACCCAAACACTGATCCACCGTCTCTACCGCTTTCACCGCCGCCGCAAGGTTGCCTGTGTGACCCACCATGTCGCTATTAGCAAAATTGACAACGATTAGCTCAAACCGATCGCTCTTAATGGCATCAATCAGCTTTTCAGTTACCTCAGGGGCCGACATCTCGGGCTGCAGATCATAAGTCGCGACCTGAGGTGAAGAAACCAGAATGCGTTCTTCTCCGGGGTATAGCATCTCACGCCCGCCATTTAGAAAAAAGGTAACATGGGCGTATTTTTCAGTTTCAGCAATTCGGAGTTGCCGCAACCCCGCGTTGGACACCACCTCGCCGAGTGTATCGCGCAATTCTGTGGGCGGAAACATGGTGTCGACAAGTTCGGAAAAATGCTCGGAATAACTAGTCAGGCCCACCGTGGCCACAAATTCGGCCCTATCGCCACATGCAAACTTTTCAAACTCAGGATCAACGAGCGCTGCCAATAATTGGCGAACACGATCTGCCCGAAAATTAGCCATCAACAGACCATCACCGTCCTTCATTCCCTCATACCCGCGCACCGCCACTGGGGTCATAAATTCATCTCCAACATCGTCCGTATAGCTCCGCTCAATGGCATCGCTAATAGACAGCACACGCCTACAATCACCAAACATCAATGCCCGGTATGCTCGTTCAACGCGATCCCAACGTTGATCACGATCCATGCCATGATATCGGCCCGCCGCAGTAACAATACGAATTTCATCAACATCATCCATGGCAGACTCAAACTCACGTACATAACTCAGCCCACTTCTAGGCGGCGTATCTCGCCCATCGAGGAAAGCATGCACCCTCACTCTTATCGACGCTGCTGCCAACGTCCGCGATATGGCGGCGAGGTGGTTTTGGTGAGAATGCACGCCGCCCGGAGACATCAAACCGACTAGATGGCAAACGCCATCATTTTGCGAAAGTCTGGAAATCAAGCCCTTAAGAGATGGGATGTTCGCCAACCCACCTGCAGCCACAGTCTCATCAATCCGCAGCAACTCCGGGATTACTACACGGCCCGCCCCAATGTTCATGTGGCCGACTTCCGAGTTTCCCATTTGACCAACTGGCAGGCCAACGTGATCGGCAGAAGCGTTCAGAAGGCTATGAGGGCAATGCGTCAGGAAATTGTCCCAATTGGGTGTATTCGCAAGTGCAATCGCGTTAGATGTTGCGGCCTCACGCCAACCCCACCCATCCAAGATACACAGCAGCACCGGTCGATATGATCTTGATGTCATACTAACTGCTGGGCCGCAATCAGACGCATGCCTAGATTAACCAATTGCTATATCAATGGGTTGCTTGCTCGGGCAGCGGGATCGCCCACATTTTTTCCAAATTATAGAACTCACGTACCTCGGGTCGGAAAAGGTGAACGATAACATCGCCCACGTCGAGTAACACCCAATCCGCTCGCTGCCGCCCTTCAATCCCAACCCTTGCCACTCCCGCTTTCTTTAACCGTTCGGTCATGTTATCCGCGATAGAGCCAACATGCCGTTGGGAGCGCCCACTTGCAATAATCATATAGTCGGCAATAGCTGTCTTACCGATCAGGTTCACGATCGAAAGGTCCTCGGCTTTGTCGTCCTCTAGCATTGCCACTATCATCTCACATAAACGCGCCGAAGCATCAACGCCGCTAAGTTCAGGAATGGATTTCCTCCCTTATTCCGATTCCGTCAGGTCACTACCGATCGTAACGAACCGATCACCGCCGTCACATTCCGTGCCGACGCAGGCGTGTCCCAGACTCGGGGTGCAACTGCGCGTGTATGAACACCCAGGCTGGTGATTTGCTACACGCCAAACGAGTCGCCGCCCGAGACGACAGACGAGACCGCGAAAAAAATCTTACAGCCTGCGATATCAGCGCTTTGCGAGCATAGGTGGGACGATCAAAAATCGCAATGGGCAGACTCTCGAACAGTAAAGGCCAACGCCGCCACTCAGCGACTTCAGCCAGGTTATCCGCGCCCATCAGCCACACAAACCTGATATGTGGCAATGTTCTGGTCAAGTATCGAACAGTATCAACGGTATAAATAGTATTGATCTGTCGCTCTAAGTCGCTCGCATCAATTCGACTACTCCCCGCGATAGAACGAGCGTGTAGGAGTCTGGCTTCTAATGAAGCCATACCAACTTTCCCTTTAAGCGGATTTTGCGGTGATACCAACCACCACACCCTGTCAAGACCAAGCCGACGCAAAGCCAAGTGGCTGATATGACGATGACCATCATGAGCCGGATTGAAGGAGCCACCAAGAAGGCCTACTCGCGCCCGACGACGCGGTAGCCGTGCTAGTAATCGGACAAATTCACTCAGGGTCGAACCTGTCCCTGCCCGCGAACAAGGTATTTGTAGCTTGTCAACTGCTCCACTCCCACCGGTCCGCGCGCATGTAATTTACCGGTAGAAATGCCAATCTCAGCTCCCATGCCAAACTCCCTGCCATCCGCAAACTGCGTTGAAGCATTATGCAGCACGATACCACTATCAACCCGACTAAAAAATTCCGCAACCGACGCGTCGTCCTCTGTAACGATACTGTCAGTGTGATTGGAGCCGTAACGATCTACATGAGCAATCGCCTGTTCTATATTCTCTACAACACGGACAGAAATGATCGGTGCTAGATACTCGGTCCCCCAATCCTGCTCGGTCGCCGGAACTACACGTGCGTCAACAGCCTGAGTGGACACATCACCACGAATTTCACAGCCTGCCTCAATTAGGCCCTCGATGACGAGAGGCAGTATTGTTGGCACAACGTCTTTGTGAGCCAAAAGAGTTTCCGCCGCACCGCATATGCCCGTACGCCTCATCTTCGCATTAACTGTTATCGCCACAGCCTTTTCCGGGTCTGCTGAACTATCAACATAGACATGACAAATTCCATCGAGATGTTTGAATACTGGGATTCGGCTCTCATCAGCGATACGTTCGGTCAAGGCGCGCCCGCCACGCGGAATAATCACATCAATGTACTCCGTCATGCTCAGCATTTCACCAACTGCCGCACGGTCACGGGTTGGAACAAGTTGCACACTAAATTCAGGCAACCCTGATTCTTTAAGACCGTGAATTAAGCAGTCAGCAATGGCCCGCGAAGAATTGTGACTTTCTGACCCGCCACGCAGTATTGCAGCATTCCCCGACTTGATACAGAGGCCCCCAGCATCCGCGGTTACATTTGGGCGTGACTCATAGATAACACCAATTACTCCCAATGGGACCCGCACGCGTGTGATGTGAAGGCCGTTGGGACGCGTCCAGTCCCCGATGATCTCTCCCACCGGATCCGGCAGAACTGCAACATCGTCAAGACCACGAGCCACCGCTTCTATTCGCGCCTCGTCTAGATGAAGACGGTCTATGAACGCATCAGTAACTCCATTGGCCTGTGCTGCCGCAATATCTTTTTGATTGGCCATCAGGATGTCACCCAAGTGACCCCTAATGGCGTTGGCTGCTCCACGCAAAGCAACAATTTTAGCCTCATTGGGAGCACGCGCTAACTCTGCTGCCGCACTACGCGCCCTATTGCCAAGCTTCTGCATAATAGAACGGATATCTTTCGAAACTTGGACCTCAGTCATGCTCTGTCTCCAAGCCCAATTTATGACAACACTAAATCGTTACGATGAATTATTTCTTCGCGACCACGGTACCCCAGTATCTTGGCAATTTCCCCGCTTTTATGTCCAAGAATACGACGGGCATCGACTGCAGAATATGCACTAATACCCAGTGCAATTCCCGTATCACTGCCATCTACCACAACTACTGCATCTCCACGATCAAAATCTCCGTGAACCGACACAACTCCAGGAGGCAACAAGCTTTTCCCTGCCAGGAGTGCAACCCGAGCACCCTCATCGACAGTCAAGCGGCCAACGGGCTTAAGGTTGTTCGCTATCCAACTTTTCCTAGCGGTCATCGGCGACCGTGACGCAACAAACCAAGTGCATGGCGCACCGCGGCTAAGAGAGGCTAACGAATTTTGCGAATTACCGGCCGCAATCACAACATGGCACCCAGCATTGACCGCTATTTTAGCGGCCTGAAGCTTAGTAGCCATCCCGCCGGAACCAATATCAGACCGGCTAGTACCAGCCATTTTTTCAATCTCTGGCGTAATATGCCGCACCGTTTCAATACGCTCAGCCGCTGGATCTATATTAGGATCTGCAGTATAGAGTCCGTCGATATCACTAAGTAGCACCAGCAGATCAGCGCTAGCCATTTCGGCTACCCGCGCCGCAAGCCGGTCATTATCTCCAAACCGAATTTCCTCTGTCGCCACTGTGTCGTTTTCATTAACCATCGGTACAGCACCAAATCGAAGGAGAGTCTCCATAGTGTTGCGAGCATTGAGATAACGACGCCGTTGTTCTGTATCGCCAATGGTTAATAACAACTGCGCAACAGTTAGGCCGTGGGCCCGCAACATCTCCTGATAGACATAGGCTAAACGAATCTGACCCACAGCAGCAGCAGCTTGCTTTTCCTCTAGCTTTAAAATGCGGCGGCGCATTCCCAGGTGTCCTCGCCCAACCGCAATAGCCCCAGACGAAACCAGGATGACTTCGCGCCCATCAGAACGAAGTGCGACAATATCTTCTGCTAAGCCATTCAACCATTCGTGTCGGACTGCTCCTTTATTACCATCGGCGACTAGACTGGAACCTACTTTGATCACAATCCGTCGGAATCCTTTTACGCTTAAACTTTTCGTCATGGGTGCCACGATGCCCTAACCAAGGGCTGTGATAAGTTTCGAGCAGAATCGAGCTCCCTATGCACATCCCGCAATAGATCAGTGATTCCAAGGCCAGTTGCCGCGGAAACCACTCGGATCGGGGAAGAAATAAGGGAACTCAAAGTGCGATATTTGTCAGTCACCAAATCGGACTCAATGGCGTCGCATTTATTTAACGCAACAATTTCGAATTTTTGACTAAGCACTGGACTGTAGGCCAGTAGCTCATCTCGCACCATTCTATACGCACGAAATAAATCTTCCTGAAGGGCATCGATAACGTGGATCAGCACCCTGCAACGCTCTACATGACCAAGAAATCTGTAACCTAAACCACGCCCTTGGTGGGCACCCTCTATAAGACCAGGAACATCAGCAAGCACATATTCAACGTTATCTACCGTGACCACGCCAAGCGCTGGATAAAGAGTGGTAAATGGGTAGTCAGCTATCTTTGGCTTGGCTCTAGTAGCCGCCCCAAGCAAAGTTGATTTACCCGCATTCGGCAAACCCACAAGGCCTGCATCGGCTATAAGCTTTAGCTTCAACCATAACCACTGCTCCTCACCGAGCGTACCTGACTCGGCTTCACGTGGCACCCGATTCGTTGCTGATTTAAAAGCTGTGTTGCCACGGCCACCACGACCACCGCGCGCGATTAGGGTTCGTTCTCCAGCCTTTTCAAGGTCGGCGATCAATGTTTCCCCATCTTCCGCGAAAATTTGGGTGCCAACTGGAATTTTGAGAACAAGGTTGGCCCCCGCTGCACCCGTCCGATCCTTGCCACTGCCATCTTGGCCCCGTTTCGCTTTAAGATGCTGCTGATAGCGATAATCAATAAGGGTATTGAGTCCCTCAACCGCCTCCACCAGAACGTCTCCGCCTCGGCCACCACCTCCACCTGCGGGACCACCGAATTCTATGTACTTCTCGCGACGAAATGCGACACAACCGTTCCCGCCATCGCCAGCCTTAACAAAGATTTTAGCTTGATCCAGAAATTTCATTGCCTGGCCCCGTCCAGCCGGGTGCCATAATAAAGGGGAATCGCGGCATCCTATTCCCCGCGTGCAATCGCTTTAGCGTGACGCTTTAGCCGTTGGCTTGAACGGAAACAAAAGTCCGCCCACTTTTGCCAACTCGGAACTCAACATAACCTTGGACTAGAGAAAACAATGTATGATCTTTACCCATACCAACATTATCACCCGGATGAAATTTGGTGCCACGTTGACGAACAAGTATGTTGCCGGGGATAACAATTTCCCCGCCGTATTTCTTTACACCCAGCCGCCGTCCCGCTGAGTCTCTACCATTTCGAGAGCTACCGCCCGCTTTTTTATGCGCCATAACCTAATCCTCAGATGCCGTGATTGTAGAATCAACGGCACCCCGTTTTTTCGGGCTCGCGGTCTTTTTTGCGGCCTTCTTGGAAGTGACTTCGGCCTTAACCGGTTTGGCTAGGACCTTAGTCACACGCAAAACCGTTAACGCTTGTCGGTGTCCATTTTTACGCCGAGAATTTTTGCGCCGACGTTTCTTAAATACAATGATCTTGTCATCACGGGTTTGTTCAAGGACCGTAGCCTTGACTTCCGCACCAGTAACGTGCGGCGTCCCTACGGTCGTTCCCTGATCGTCACCCAACATCAATATCTGGTCAAACGATACAATTTCACCCGCGTCGGCAGTGAGTTTTTCAACCCTGAGCACGTCTCCCTTGGAAACCTTATATTGCTTGCCGCCTGTTTTAATAACTGCGTACATGAGTCTTCCGAGCCCAATTAACTCTATCACCAGCCACTTCTTGAGGAAGGTCGGCAATATAGCTGGGCGCAACCAGCTGTCAACGGCCTTCACTGCAAGCAAGAGGCCGAGGCAGCGTCTTGCCGGGGAGGATGCCTTCACCTAATCTCCGCCCGCCGGGCGGCGCACAGACTTGGAGGGGTGCCGGAGTGATCGAACGGGGCGGTCTCGAAATCCTAATCTAAAGTCGAAACGCCTTGTTTTTCCTCACCCTTTGACAATATCTTCACTAACCAACAACTAAGCAACAAAATGCAACTATGCGTGTTGCAGAATCCAGACATAGAAAGTCAGAAGTTAAGACTTTGGGTAGAGGTTATCCCGATAGTCTACAGGTGTTCCGTATGCCTGCATCTAAGAACTGGTATGTCGGAATGTATCTGCCTTCGAAGGGACGGTTTGTTAAACAATCTACGAGATGTGAAAAACTATCTGATGCAAAAAAGTTTGCGGCAGATTGGTATGAAGACCGCATCGTAGAGAAGAAGACACAACACGCATCTAGGGGAATGTCTTTTGCGACTTACTCAGAGAAATTCCAAGAGACACAGGGAAGGGAAATCAGACGAGGTAATCTCTCTCAGGATATGTTCAATGAGGACAAACGCAAACTCGACAAGGACGTTCTTCCTTACCTTGGTTCATATTCAGTCAGGAAAGTAGATTACAATCTGGTTGATCGTTTCATAGATGATCTGATCTCAGAACGTGACCTTTCTGCGTCCACTCTCAAGAAATACGTCATCCTCATTCGTAAGGTTTTAAAAGAGGCAGAGAGGGATGGTGTTATCACAGGGGTTCCGTCCCTTCCATCCATCAAGAGTGCCCAGAACCCTCGACCTTGGTTTACACCCAAACAATACAAACAACTCCTCGCGGCGTGTCGTAAACTTAGGGACAACCCAATAACGGAAGGACATGGTGCAGGAAATGGAGAAGGTACAGAGTTCGATTTTGAAGAACTTTATGACTTCATCGTTTTCATGATCCACACGTTCCTTCGACCTAGTGAGTGGAAGTATCTTCAGAACAAACACATTGATGTAATGAAAACCAATGGTGTGAAACAGTTGGTGATCTCTGTTCCCAACTCAAAAACTAAAAAGTCAAAAGGGTCGAGTGACAGTATCAGCACAGAGGTTGCCGCAGATATCTACCTTAATAACATTCTGAAACGTCACGATCGTGCTAACGACTTTCTCTTTTTCAACGATATCCAAGACCGTGAACGATGGGTGCAAGATAAGTTGTCTAAAATCTTTCGGATGGTCTGTGATCGTGCAGACCTAGACACAGACGCATACGGACAGAGACACACAACCTATTCCCTGAGACACAGTGCGTTGTGTTTCCAGATTCTAAAGAC
>PTKE01000024.1 GCA_002937585.1 Alphaproteobacteria bacterium MarineAlpha9_Bin6
GTCAAAGGAACAACCAGATTTTTCTGCGGCAAACTGCAGTGCTGAATTGAGCCGATCAGTTTCAAATGGTCCTGGCAACAAGTTGTTGATTGTTACATTGTGCTCCACGGTCTGCCGGGCAAGACCGGCAATAAAACCCGCAAGGCTCGTGCGCGCACCCTTTGACAATCCCAGTTGCTGAATCGGAAATTTGGTCGACCCCGAAGTAATGTTGACGACTCGCCCAAATTTTCGATCAATCATCCCATCGACCGTTGCTTTAATAAGTTCAATTGGCGTTAACATATTCCAGGTCACCGCCTTGATCCAATCGTCCCTATCCCAGTCCCGAAAATTTCCAGGCAGAGGTCCACCAGCATTGTTAACGAGAATATCCGGCTCGGGACAAATCGCTAGTAATTTAGTCTGACCTTCTGGGGTAGTTACATCACAAGTCACGGCACTAACATCGGCGTTGGTTTTGCTACGAATCTCGTCGGCTGTTGCGTTCAACTCGTCGGCGGTTCGAGAATTAATCGTAACTGCCACGCCTTCACGTGCAAGCGACATCGTGCAAGCTCACCCCAAACCCTTGCTAGATGCACAAACGATAGCCTTGCGGCCAACGAGTCCTAAGTCCATTGATACTCTCCCCAAAATCAATCTTGCGCCTTATCAACTAACGCCTGAACCTCTGCAAGTCTTTCTAATGCCTCCCCAGCAAGCGAAACGGTCACCGGCCGTTGTCGATCGAGCGCCATTTCATCAAGCACTGCCACAATTTCACGTGCCGTCTCAAAGGACCGCTCCATCCGGTTTACTAGATAAACCACTACTTCAGCCCCTACTTGCAATTGGCGATCGGAAAATTGCTTTACCAGTATCGCCTGCAGAAGCGAGTCATCTGGTTTTCCGATTCCCACAGCCGCCAAAGCAGTCATTCGCGAGACTAAATCTGGCAGCATCATGGACCAACGCGTCGGTACTGTTGTGGCAGTCAACAGTAAAGTCTGCCGTGCCTCAACAACTCCATTATAGAGACGTAGCAACGCTCGCTCATTCGCATCATCAGCACCTTCCACAACCACCGCCGATGATCCCACCGTTAACACTTGATCATTTTTGTTTAGGTCAGCACCATAAATCAATCGGCCCTTGGTATGTTCCTGCCATACCCGTGCCAGGTGACTTTTACCACATCCAGGTGGACCATAGATTATGAGACCATAACCCGGCCATTTCGGCCAGCGATCCAGCCATGCCGTTGCTTCGGCGTTACAAGGGGTGACCATAAAATCGTCAACGCTGTACGCCGGAGTAACATCTAAATTCAGCGGTAGTTGGCGGAAAAGCCTAACAGTCATATTGATCCGTCAGGCGGAGTCGAGTTTCGACCAAGATAAATTCGGCTTGATAGATAACGTTGCAACAAGAATCTGGATAAAACACCGATTACTGCCGCTACCGGCACCGCAAGCAACATTCCGACTAAGCCAAACAGTGACCCACCAGCCAACAAGGCAAATATTACCCAGACCGCATGCAAGCCAACACGACCTCCTACCAGTTTTGGGGTTAGAAAATTACCCTCGATTGCTTGGCCTATAAAAAAGACGGCAGCGACAAGCAAAATCATCGTGGACTCGCCAAACTGAACGTATGCGAGTCCAACGGATAATAATAATCCCACAATGGAACCGACATACGGGACAAATGAAATCAAACCAGCGATCAAGCCGACAACTAGGCCGTGCTCAAGGCCAACTATTTCTAGTGCCAAGGCGTACGTCGCTCCCATAATTAGGCAAACTGTTGCCTGGCCGCGAACGAAGCCAGCTATAGCCTGGTCGATCAGACCAAACTGTTTTTTAATTTCAGGTAGGTGATCGCGCGGTAACCAACTGTTGATTTTCTCGACCAGATGGTCCCAATCTCGCAGCAAATACCAAGCAACCACCGGGGTTACCACGAGTAAGCCGATAAGGTTGAAAACGGCTAGACCCGATTGCCAAGCGCTACCAAGTAAATCGAAAAACCAGCCCATCGCCAGCGAAGTGAGACCTAATAGGGCTTGCTGGCCCTCAGCCATGTCCTGTTCATCAATATGTGCCGACAAACTGTCAAGAATCCCTGAAACTCCTTGGCGTAGATTTTCAAACACCGTTGGCAAGCCGGTAACGAGTCCTACCAGTTGCGCCTGTAATATCGGCATTAACACCCACAAACCAGCCACTACCACAACCATAAATCCGCCCAAAATGATGGTTGCGCCTAAGGCACGCGATACACCGCGTCGCTCCAAATAGTCGACCAATGGATCAAGAAAATAGGCAATCGCCAAACCAGTAATAAAGGGGAGAAGAATTTTGTTGAATAATGACAATGCAGCGACAAATAACGCTGCGGCGACCAACCAAAACAAAGCCTGTTTTTGTACACTCACAATCGTTCCTCGTGCAATGTTCGGTTCGTCACGGTCCCCTCCTTGAGATGTGGGCCTAACGTGATGCACGTAACATAGACGGCATCCATGACCATAGACTCGTTATCCGTTCTGCGACTCCTAGCGAACTCAGCACCGTCGCTGTCTGATCAACCCTTGTCACTCCACCAATAAATCATTTAACGGTGCGGGACTCACTGAGGTCGTTGGAGGACTCATTACCTTCTCACTCTCCAGCGCAGGCAACTCTTCAACAACCTGCTCAGTAGCGCCTGCCTCAATCAAGTTATCTATCCCCGCTCTTCTCTGGTCAGAGTCCTCGGAATCAAGAGAACCTTGCTCCACCAACGTCCAACGACCATCAGATACCAAAAGATCTAGACCCCGTTGGGCCAACACACTTACCAATCTGTCGACGCTACCAAGGTAGAACACGCGCATCAGTGCTTCATTTCGTGAGAGGCTTAAAAGTTTTGTTTCCCGGATTACAGCAAGTTTGCCGAGGCCAGAACGCAGCCTTAACCAATGCTGGAGACTCTTGATCGGGATAATAATAATCATGTCTTCTTTTTCATCAAATGCGAGTAAATTTTCTAACTTCCAATCATATTCAATTCGTGCCGCCATCTTGGAAACAGATGCGCTTAGCAATGCTCCAATTCCTTCTTCAGAACCGCCCGTGAACCTTTCAACTCGTAGTGGGCCGACAACCGAACCATACCGCTGCATAGTCACGTCAACAATTGGAACCCCATTCGCATCAAACTCTAATTTTGCAACCGTGACCAATGCCTCGTCAGCACCATGACCTGCCGCAAAATCTCGAAGCGCTGGACGATTACCGTTTAGAGCCTGACCAGAATTTATTGCAGCAAGATCAACCAGTTCACCAATCGGAACCACTAGGTCCACCAATCCTTCCTGAAGTTCAAACCGGCGCCACGCATCGCGCCACGGATTCGGATCATCCCACAACTTTGTTACACCATCGCTTTGGAATACTGGCAGTACCACAATCGGTGCGCTGACCGATTCGGCAAACGGGATGCCCGCTGTCCACAACAGCGCACGCACCGCATATGGCTCAAACCGTACTGTCACATCAGCAAGGTATCGTCGCTCAGAGCGCTGTTCATTGGCAATCTCAAAACCTTGCACAAAATCACCGAGTTGCGACCCTTCAACAACCGGCAACCGATCATGATCTGCGTCCAATGTAAGCTTTTTAAGCAGCATTTTAAGCGCCCGCTCTTGACCATCCGCGAGTGCTAATTTCCGTGCAGTGTTAGCATCATCGGCCTCGGAATCTACAGAAATTGAGCGAATGGTAAACAAATCACTAGCGTCAACTCCCACCGACAGGCAGGATACCGACAACGTCATCAACGTTAATCGCCCTACCAGGCAGATCAGTACCAACCGTCGTCCCATTGCAATGCTTCTTCGGTAGAGTATGCTCCGTGCCAACGCCCAATCTCCAGACACTGCACCCTTCTTTCGCTTAATCATAACATGAGCGACTCCCCTGGACACAAATATACCTATAGTGACGCGGGCGTAGACATCGAAGCAGGCCAAAGTTTCATTGACCTAATTAAGCCGTTAGCCAAAACGACTGCGACACCGGGCGGCAACGCAGATCTTGGCGGATTTGGAGCGCTTTTCGATATTCGCGCAGCCGGTTTTGAGGATCCCGTGTTGGTGGCAACAACCGATGGTGTTGGGACAAAGCTGTTACTAGCTAACGCCGTTGGCAGCCACAAGACTGTTGGCATCGACCTTGTAGCAATGTGTGTCAACGATCTGGTCGTGCAAGGTGCTAAACCCTTGTTTTTTTTAGATTACTTAGCCACGGGTCAACTTGATGTGAAATCAGCTAGCCAAGTTGTCGAAGGCATAACCATTGGGTGCCACCAGGCCGGCTGCGCCTTGATAGGTGGAGAAACCGCGGAAATGCCAGGCCTATATGCACCCGGTCACTACGATCTCGCCGGGTTTAGCGTAGGCGCTGCCGAGCGGAGCCGGCTTCTTACTGGAAACGACATTTGCGCAGGCGACCAAATTCTTGGCCTCGCCTCCAGCGGGATTCACGCGAACGGATTTTCTTTGGTTCGAAAATTGATAGCCGAGCACACCACGGACCTGGAAGGGAAGTCACCATTTGACCCTGCTCAGAGTCTCGCTGATTCATTGCTTACGCCAACGCGTATCTACGTTTCTAGCATATTGAGTGTGCTCTACCAGCCCGAATCGAAGATTAAAGGCCTTGCGCACATAACTGGCGGTGGAATTTATGAGAATATACCGCGGATTCTTCCCCCGGGCGTCGGCGCAAACCTAGATGCTTCATGCTGGCCACTCCCAAGAGTATTCCGCTGGCTTCGCCAACTGGGAAATATAGACTGTGATGAGATGGCACGAACCTTCAACTGTGGCATCGGCATGGCAGTTGTCGTCAGCGTAGACAAGGTCGGACATGTAAAAAAGGCCTTATCTGACGATGGGGAAATTGTGCATCACATCGGCGAAATTACCCCGCGTGGTCCAAACGACGAAATTGTCGTAGTTGACAATCTAGAACCAGCATGGAAGTAGCTCTAAGGTGAGGGTCGCGGTATTAATATCTGGCCGCGGCAGCAATATGCGAGCACTGATCAGCTCATGTCGCACGAATGAAGGCCCAGCAGAAATTGTATGCGTAATCTCGAACCACCCAGATGCAGCTGGCCTATCAGTAGCATTGGACAATGGGATCAAAACCGAAATTGTCGATCACAGACGTTTTGCCGACAGAGCGTCATTTGAGTCTGAGCTTGGGCGCGCACTCGAATCGGCCGATATCGAACTGATTTGTCTGGCAGGATTTATGCGTCTACTGAGTCCAGACTTCGTAAATCACTGGCGCGATCGCCTGATCAATATCCACCCCTCTCTTTTGCCCGCATTTAAAGGTCTGGATACGCATCGGAGGGTAATTGAGTCAGGGGTACGCGTCACGGGATGCACAGTGCATTTTGTTCGTTCGAAGATGGATGATGGCCCCATCATAATTCAGGCTGCCACTCCAGTGCATCCAGATGATACGGACGAAAGACTCGCTGAGCGTGTTCTCCATCTAGAACATCACTGCTACCCACTAGCAGTTCGTTGGATCGCGGAGGGCCGCGTGAGGGTAATTGATGAACGTGCAATAATAGCCAACGCGGACATCACTAAAACTTGGCTCATCAACCCAGAAGCTTGATAATGGTATACGCCAATTGTGAACTAGGGCTAGTTTTAGCCAGTGATATCGATTGCGCTAAAAAAATATGCGATCTCCAAGGCAGCCGTCTCTAGACTGTCCGAGCCGTGAACCGAATTAGCCTCAACCGATTCACCAAAGTCCTTTCGGATAGTGCCTTCGTCAGCATTTATGGGGTTCGTTGCACCCATGAGTTCACGGTTTTGGGCAATAGCAGCCTCGCCCTCTAGAACCTGTGCCACCACAGGACCTGAACACATGAACTCGCACAAGTCGTTAAAAAATGACCGTTCCTTGTGCACTGCATAGAATCCCTCCGCCTGATGACGGTTAAGTCGCAGTCTCCTTTGTGCGATGATCTTGAGGCCTGCATTTTCGAAACGAGCATTAATTTGCCCGGTTAGGTTCCGTCGGGTGGCATCAGGCTTAATAATGGATAGCGTTCGTTCGATCGCCATTGCAATGTCATAATGTGATTTATGGGAACCGCGGCCTTATATACATCCTGAAGCCAACCGGCAAGCATTCCCACCAAACACCTGATCACACTTATCGTCCTTGATACAAAAAATCCAACGCCAGACTGGCAAGCGTCCGGACTCCCATCCTGAGTGCCGCCTCGTCGATAACGAAATACGGGCTATGATTTGGCGCAGCTTTATTTCTTGGAGTTGCAGGTGAACGCGCACCCAAAAAAACAAACATACCCGGAATCTGCTGCTGAAAATACGCAAAATCCTCATAGCCCATCACTGGCGATTGCTGACGCACTGCGGCCAAACCAGCCACACGTTCTAACGTGGGCAGCATTTGTTCGACCAACTTTGGCGCGTTAACATTGACCGGAATGCCAAAGCCATAGGACACTGCAGCGACAGCACCCGTGCTAGCAGCAATGTTGGTGGCTACACGCTCAATACGCTCCTTTATCATGGCACGAACCTCAGGATTATGGGTTCTGATAGTACCGATGAGTTCAACGTCTTGAGGAATAATATTATGCCGAACGCCACCGTGGATGCTACCAATTGAAATCACAGCAGCCTCACGAGTATCTATCATGCGACTGTGAATCGTTTGAATCCCGAGTATAATCTGCGCTGCCGCCACTATCGGATCAATACCGCGCCACGGGCTCGCGCCGTGAGTCTGTTTGCCTGTGACACGAATTTTTAGTACGTCGGCACTCGCATGCATAGGCCCCTTAGCATAATGCAGGGTGTTAAGTTCACGTGAGCCAATGTGAAGACCAAAAATTGCGCTAGGACGGGGGTTTTCCAAGGCACCCTCGACCACCATCAGTGCAGCGCCACCGTCCTCGCCTTCCGGCGGACCCTCTTCCGCTGGCTGAAATATAAATTTCACCGAACCAGGGATCTGGTCGCGCATGCCGGCCAGTATTTCGGCAACGCCCATAAGAATTGCGACGTGGGCATCGTGCCCGCAGGCGTGCATGACCCCCACCTCCTGATTATTATAAATTGCACGAACTTTTGAAGCAAAAGGCAACCCTGTTTGTTCGGTTACGGGAAGTGCATCCATATCAGCACGCAGCGCCACCACTGGTCCCGGCAGATAGCCACGCAACAAACCGACGACACCGGTGTATGCAACTTTCGTCCGAACCTCATCAAAATCGAGTGATCGCAAATGGTTAGCAATTAAAGAAGCAGTCCTAAATTCACGATTCCCTAATTCGGGATTTTGATGAATATCACGGCGCCAATTAATCACTGCACCTTCAATTTGAGTGGCCCGAAGATCGACCTCACGCCCGTGCCACGGTTCTTCTGCTATCGCAGCATTCGATATTGCCGTCCAAGCCCCAATTAGGATAAATAAGGGATACATGGTGAATGGTTCTCCAGATGTAGTGATCAAATATATGCAAGTTTCACGAAACATTGAAAAACTCGATTACCCACAACAGATGTTAGCCCAGCCCGCGCCAAAAAGTAGCCTATAGCCGGTTTTTTACATTTATCATCGCTGATAAACCTCTATGAAAACATCTTTGGGTACCAAACTGTTCACTTGGTTATTCGGTACACTCGTGGGCGAGGATCAATTTACCAATTGCTATTACCGGAAAAAACAATTGAAAGCAGGTCAACGTGAACGCCGTTGGGTTATCTATGGTCAAGACTCTGAGGGGTCGGCGGTGCCACCCGAGTGGCAAGGTTGGCTTACCCATACCCTACTGGAGCCCCCCACCGTAAATCCGCCATTAAAGCGGGAATGGATGATTGACCACAGTCCAAACCAGACTGGCACTGAAAATGCGTATCGACCATCGGGCGCATTAGAACAAGGACGCCAAAGGCCTCCAGCAACTGGGGATTATGAGCCCTGGACACCAGATTGAGCAATTGCTCCGGGCAACCCCCGTTTGGCTAGAAGGATTGATCCTAAAATTAAGGCGATACCTAACACTTGAAAGCCATTGGGTCGTTCATTCAAAATTGCCACGGCGGCAGCAATCGCAATGACCGGCTCAAGATTCGCTGTCAATGCCGCGCGCACTGCACCAACAAGAGGCAGAGCCAGATAGTACGTCACCAGCGCAAATGAAAAGCCGAACATTGACACGATAAAACCTAACCAGCCTGTTTCATTATTCGGCAGTTGCAGACCTACCGTGGACACCATTACCGTACAGCTAACCAAGCTTGCAATTAACGTGGCCCAAAACACTAGTGCGATACTGTTACCGGAGTGTGCAATTCGGATAAACAAAACGGAACTCATGGCCGCGCCGGTACCCGCCCCAAGCGCCAATAACACCCCACGCCAATCGCCGCCATTTTCACCAAACCCAACCGACAACAACACACCGCTAAACGCAATTAGAAGAGCCAACACACGCCGAGATGTAAGCGCCTCGACCCCGTAGATTGCAGCAATGAGACCAACCTGTACCGGGAAAGTATAAAATAAAGCCGTCGCCAAACTCACCGAAATGTATTTGATTGCAGATAAATAACCCGAGGCATTCCATGCCAATAAACACCCCATTACCAATGCTCCCACAAATAATTTTTTCTCAATTATTAGGGGGGTACCTCGAATACGTACGATCACTAAAATTCCAAGTAAACAAAGTATGAATCGTGCCGCAACGAGTGTCAGGGGTTCAGCCCCCGCGTCGTAAGCTAACTTTGCGCATGAGGGCGACAGGCCAAAACCGACCGCAGCAGCAAATAGCATTGCGAATCCGAAACGCTCCTGCTTACTGAGCGCCGCAGACACAGCATTCTCTTCACTGTCCTTTGGGTTCATTGGAGTTAGATCATGCGAGAAGTAAGAAATGCTCTATTACACAAAACTTTGTCATCAATAACATTGCTAATTTACCTTTGCTTGAATTTAGCGCCACCATCACCGAAATTTCTGCTTGGCGCCCCGCGAGTATCGACCGGAGTATAAATACCATGTTCCGCAATGCCCTGGAAACGCTGATCGGCGTCCTGGTTTCATCAGTTGCGCTGTGGTTTGTTGTTTTTTCCTAGTCCAAGTCAGACCTCCAAACAGTGACCGGCTACACCGTCACCGCCAAACCCTCCAGTGTCGGCGGCCTATCCGAAGAGGCAGATGTAAAAGTAAGCGGAATCAAAGTTGGAAGCATTCTTCAACTCGAAATTGATCCTGAAACATATCTCGCTGAGGTCACCATGGTGATCGACGAAAAAATTAAATTGCCCCAGAGCACTATGACGGTTATATCCGCCGAAGGCCTTTTTGGTGGCGAGTACATGCACCTTGATCCGGGAGGAGAGGAAGTAATGGTGGGCCCCGGCGATAACCTCACCTACACCCAAGACGCAGCCAACATCGTTGGACTAATTAGTCAGATGGTTTATAGCCCAAAGGAAAATAATTAGTTGGAGGCTGAGCCATGGTCATCAAACGCTCGGACGCGAACGCTGATACTTTACTACCAACCTGGCTAAACACCGAAGGAATGCCGTTAGGTTGCTTGGAAAAAATTAAAATGCTTAACGAAAACATCGTTGAAATCCATGATATGTGCCAGGAAGCGCTTGAAGACGCAGTGTTAATGGGCTGTGACGAAAAACAAATTCGAGATGTTCTTTTAAAGCTTGTAGAAAGCCTCCAAGAGCCGTTCAAAAATAGTACTTGAGGAAACACTCTGCCGTGCATTTCCCCATTCTCATTGGCCTAGCCGCTCTGACTCTTGCAATTGCGCCAGCGCAGGCCGATTACGAAAAAATTGCAGTGCTGGAAGCCTTAGACAAGATAACAGGCCATGTATTCACTCTAGAGGCAGTGATTGGTTCGGAAGTCCAATTTGGCCGTCTAAGGATTAATCCCCATAGATGCTATAAAGCCCCACCGGAACAACCGCCAGAAAGTGTCGCATTTCTTGAAATCAGAGAAACCCGCCCCGATCAAGACGCTTTACAATTATTTACAGGATGGATGTTCGCATCATCCCCCGGACTATCAACGCTTGAACATCCAATCTACGATGTCATCGTACTCGATTGTTACTCACCTAGCGGCTCAACAGGGCCACCACCGGTTACAATTGAACCGTTGCCCTCAACAGTATCACATGAGTAAAAATTGGCCTCCTCGGAAAGTGCTACTGCCAACATTTGCAAATACTCTTCGCGATCTATTTCTATCGCACCAAATCGACGCAGATGGTCCGTAACGAACTGCGTGTCCAGTAGACGAAACCCACCAGAACGAAGCCTCTCAACTAAATGTACTAGCGCCACCTTGCTAGAATCGCGCACGGTACTAAACATGCTTTCTCCAAAAAACGCAGCACCAATGGTGACACCATATAACCCACCAACCAGAATACCATTGGACCAACATTCGATTGAATGCGCCTTCCCCGCTTCGAACAACTGCATATAAAGTTCAATGATCTGTCGGTTTATCCAGGTATTTGGGCGCCGCGGTGTTCGCCTCGCACAAGATTGAATAACATCATAAAAGCTTTTGTCGACACTGATTACAAAAGGCACGCGACGCAAAGTTCGTTGCACCGAGCGTGGCACGTGAAAACTTGATAGCGGAATTATGCCTCGCCTCTCAGGGTCAACCCAATATATCGTCGAATCGTCACAGCTTTCGCCCATTGGGAAAAAACCCAAACGATACGCCCTTAAAATAGTCTCTGATGTGATTTGAAGTTGTTGGTACTCAGCCACCATATGACCTAGGAAAGTTGATTAGTTCCATTCCTTCATTAGACGCTCAAGCCAATGAATATCGTAATTAGCACTTATGAAGTCAGGCTCACTAACCAAGCGCCTGTGTAGTGGCAAAGTGGTTTCAATTCCACCAATCACAAATTCTTCAAGGCTACGTTTTAGTCGCATTAAGCACTCATCGCGACTCAAACCGTAAACGATAAGTTTACCGATCATGCTATCGTAAAACGGCGGCACCCGATAACCCGCGTATAGTGCTGAATCGACCCGTACTCCGCCGCCTCCAGGGGGATGATACTCGGTTACTTGGCCTGGGGCAGGACTGAAATCAACTGGCGACTCCGCGTTGATACGGCATTCGATAGCATGGCCCTTAAAGCGGATATCTTCTTGACAGCGGGACAAGGGTTCGCCGGCAGCCACTCGAATTTGTTCGCACACCAAATCTATATCCGTTATCATTTCAGTCACCGGATGTTCAACCTGGATCCGAGTGTTCATTTCGATAAAATAAAACTCTCCATCCTGAAATAAAAATTCAAGTGTACCCGCTCCAAGGTAACCCAATTTCTGGACTGCACTAACCGCGCGCAAACAAATATCGGCACGCAACTCCTCGCTTAGCAGCGGCGAGGGCGCTTCTTCCAAGATTTTTTGATGACGTCGCTGAATCGAACAGTCTCTCTCTCCGAAGTGCACTACATCTCCGGTGGAGTCGGCCATAATCTGTAATTCGATATGTCGTGGGTTGAGAAGATATTTCTCTATATAGACTTGGTCATTCCCAAAAGCTTCCGAAGCCTCCCGCCTTGCCACGGCAAACTCAAGCTCAAGTTCGTTGGCGCTTGATGCAACTCTCATCCCCCGCCCACCACCGCCAGCTACCGCCTTGACCAAGACGGGATAACCAATTTCCCCCGCAATTCGTTGTGCTGTGTGAAAAGAGTCCACGATCCCTTCACTTCCTGGCACTAAGGGTATACCAAGTTGGTCAAGTGCCTGGCGCGCGGCCACCTTGTCACCCATCATTTCAATGTGTTGGGCCTTTGGGCCAATCAAGGTCAACCCGTGCGCCTCGACGATCCGCGCAAACTCTGCATTCTCGGACAAAAACCCATAACCTGGGTGGATTGCTCTAGCGCCAGTGAGTTCTGCAGCGGCCATAATTGAGGGAATATTAAGATAGCTGTCACGTGCCGCTGGCGGACCTATGCAAACTGATTCATCGGCCAGACGGACATGCATGGCTTCGGAATCAGCGGTCGAATGAATTGCGACCGTACAAATACCCATTTCCCGACAGGCCCGATGAATGCGAAGAGCAATTTCTCCTCGATTGGCGATCAGCACTTTTTCGAACATCAGCAGCTAGTCGACTAACGCCAGCACTTCGCCATATTCCACTGGGGTTGCATTGCCCACCAGCACTCGCTCAACGCGACCGTCTCGTGGGGCGCCCACTGGATTCATGGTCTTCATGGCCTCAATTATGAACATCGTATCGCCGGCCTGCACCTCATCACCGACGCTAATAAAAGGATTTGCCCCTGGCTCAGGTGCCAAATAAATCGTGCCAACCATAGGAGCTGTTACCGCACCAGGATGGTCAGGCCCCACCTCCTCGACAATTGTTGCACTCTCCGCGACATGACCAGAAGAAATAGCGGACGGCGAATTACTGTGATCAACCATTTGCCCTGAAGGCGCTGAGGGGCTGTTACGGGAGACCTTAACTCGTTCTCGTCCGCTCCCCAACTCTATCTCGGTCAAGCCTGTTTCCTCCAACAAGCCAGCTAGATGGCGGATCAGTGCATCATCAATGCGAATCTTTGCCACGATTGCCTTCCAGCAGTTTTATCATAGGACAGTTAAAATATTGTGTATGGCGCGCAAGCCCAAAACATACCCATAGCTACCCAATCCGCAAATCATTCCTCGCGCGGCGAACGAAATGTAAGAGTGATGGCGAAACTCCTCGCGCCGGTGAATGTTTGACATATGAACCTCAATCGTGGGTATTTCGACAGCCGACAGAGCATCAAGTAACGCCACAGACGTGTGAGTATAGGCCCCCCCATTAATCAAAAGACCGTGGATATCATCGCGTGCCCCATGAATCCAGGTCACCAATTCACCCTCGTCATTACTCTGCCTACAGCTAACAAACATTGACAAAGACTTGCCTTCACGCTGGCACAGAGCCTCAATATCGGACAAAGTCTCGGATCCGTATATCGTTGGTTCACGAACCCCTAGCATATTAAGATTGGGGCCATTAAGGACTAGAACTTTGAGTGTCATTGTCTCCAGGGTCTTTATAGCATGGCGTCGCGTCCAGCGCGAAACCCAAGTCGCCTTGTAACTCATGCTGAAACAAAAGCAGTACAGCGAGCCCTAGCTACTTTCCCCGTCCGGCCAGCACAGCGAGTATTACTTAAACAACAGTGAACAGCTCATGGAGGCGACCCCTTTAAGCCATGACGGGCAACGTTATGACTAAAGAAGAATCCTAGGCATCTCGCGAGTACAAAGAGCAGTTACGGCACAAGCCAAACCTAACAATAATCAGATAAAGGTTTTAAAATACCACGATTCCGGAATAACCCATTTCCTCCATTATCCGACCAACACCAACAAATAAACGCTTGGCCCTTGTTGAGCAGAACCGGGTTTGATATTTAACCTTCGTTGACGTTGTGATATGAGCGACGTTGGTTGCGAATCGTGCTCCGTACACCCATATTTGGTCTCCAAAAGTCCGGGCGCGACCTCCTTGAGGTCAAAATCAGCGTCACCCGATAGGTCAATTCATCATGCGTATAACTATCAACGGTGAATCCCGCAATTTTGAAACCCCGCTCACACTGAGTAACCTATTACAGCAGTTGGGATTGGATAAACGTAAAATCGCAGTTGAACGCAATCGAGAAATCGTACCGCACTCCACGTTTCAACAAACTGATATTTTTGATGGTGACACACTCGAAATCGTTCACTTCATAGGGGGCGGCAATAGGCAACCGTTTCCGCCTTCGGCTAACAAAATCGGCAAGAAAGAAGGTGATGAAGATTGCTGGAGCGTAGCTGGCCGGCGGCTTAATTCGCGTCTAATAGTCGGAACTGGAAAATATCGCGACTTCGAAGAGACCTCAGCTGCAATTGAAGCCTCCGGAGCCGAAATTGTCACTGTCGCTGTTCGCCGAGTCAACGTAACTGATCGGGACGCACCAATGTTGATGGATTACGTTGATCCCAAGAAATACATTTACTTACCTAATACAGCGGGTTGCTTTACGGCCGATGATGCACTCCGAACATTACGTCTAGCACGAGAGGTGGGCGGTTGGGATTTGGTTAAGCTCGAGGTACTTGGAGATCAGAAAACGCTCTATCCAGACATGCCTGAAACTTTTCATGCGGCTGAAACGCTTATAAAAGATGGTTTCGAAGTAATGGCGTACTGTAACGACGACCCAATCGGAGCAAAGCGTCTTGAGGATATCGGCTGTTGTGCAGTAATGCCCGCTGCCGCGCCGATCGGCTCGGGGCTTGGTATCCAAAACCCAGTAAATATCCGATTGATCGTAGAAGCCGCCCAAGTACCTGTATTAGTCGACGCAGGTGTAGGCACGGCCTCGGACGCGGCCGAAGCCATGGAGCTAGGTTGTGATGCCGTACTCATGAACACGGCTATCGCCAAGGCTGATAACCCTCCCATAATGGCGCGGGCGATGCGCTTAGCGGTTCAAGCTGGCCGACTTGCCTACCTTGCCGGTCGCATTAATAAAAAACTGTACGCCGACCCCTCTTCACCGCTTGGTGGCCTGATTTGAAATTTACCTCAGCCTTGAACGGGAATATTGCCGGATTAAAACTGCTTATGATGATGTTGAAGCACCGTTTATCCGGTAGACGCACATATACAGTCTCTCACCTACATACTAACGTAGCAGCCTAAGCTTGAAAATTCACGAGTAACGAAAGAGTTATCCCACCAGACTCCTTGCACCTCTCTTATCGAATTTGCTATACGCGCGTAGTAAATTTACGAGGATATCGTTCCTAAATCCTTACCTTGCCTTACCGTACTCGCTAACGCTTCAATTAAGAGTTTGTATCTCTACCGATAAGAGTCCACTACGAAGCATGTGAAGCGCACATAATAAAATGGGGTCTTCACCTCCGCTAACATCCGGGCACACTTCTTCCATCAACGCACCATTCCCTTTGCGAACTTGGCCTTCTGCGGACAACGGATTACGGAGATTTTTTTCCCTCTGCGCCGGATCTGCTTCGACAGAAATTATATCAGGTTCAATCCCGTGAACCTGGATAGATTGGCCTGAGGGTGTGTAATATCGGGCCGTAGTCAAGCGTAGCGCACCTTGGCCCTGTCCGAGTGGTATCACGGTCTGGACCGACCCTTTGCCAAAGGAGCGTTGGCCGAAGACAACAACTCGGCCATGGTCCTTAAGTGCGCCCGATACGATCTCCGACGCCGAGGCACTACCACCATTAATCAGAACCGCAATGGGAATGCCAGAGGCAAGATCCTCCGGATCTGCCCTAAACCGACGCACACGGTCTCTGTGGCGCCCGACAGTAGAAACTATCTCACCCTCCACCAGAAAAGCATCACTGACCTTTAGGGCCTGGTCAAGTAAACCACCAGGATTGTCTCTCAGGTCAATGACTAGACCATTCATGCGACCACCGAGTTCCCTCGAAAGGCCTGCTATCGCCCTGTTCATAGATCGATAAGTTCGCTCGTTAAAAGTAACAATTCGTATATAGCCGATATCACCCTCAGCGCGAGCACTTACCGGTTTAATGCGAATGATCTCGCGCACGAGCCTCACATCGAAAGCCTCCGAAGACATGCCACGTCTGACGGTTACCACAATTGCTGAGCCTGCGGACCCGCGCATCTTTTTAACCGCCTGAATCAATGTCATGCCAAGTACCGGCTCACCATTGATATGACTGATCAAATCACCAGGCCTAATCCCCGCCCGTTGTGCTGGAGTATCTTCAATAGATGTGATGCATTTAACCAATCCATGCTCCATCGTCATCTCTAAACCAATACCCCCAAACTCACCCCGCGTGCGAACCTGGATTTGTTCATAATCTGCCGGGGTTAAATAGTCCGAATGAGCATCGAGATCCGAAATCATGTGCTGCAGTACCACCGTCATCATATTCCTGAGATAATTCACGTCAGGTTGAAGTTCCGTAATCTGGGCCGTTTTTATTCCATTGAGAGCACCAGTAATCAGTCGTTCTGGCAAAAGAATTTCAACGTACTCGCGTTGCGCAAGCCCAAACACTTTGGCGAACAAAGCAAGTTGCTGAAGTCGTTCATCCGGGACCTGCGGCCCCAAAGAAGTTTCGTCGAAGATATTCGCAACCGAAATCAGTTCAGGGTGGACCCGTACTAGTTTCTCAAAACTTAAATGCCCCCGCCGGATTACGTCTCTGTCGCCTTCAATGGAGCCACAAGCTACTAATTGGAAAATTAGCGCAAAAGAGGCAGCAATCAAAAATGCTGGCGGCAACAACCCCATGCGCCAGGTATTGCGGCTCACCCCATATAATTCTGTCCCCTTCGCAGCTTTCCTTATGCCATGAAGCGTTGTGAGCGCACAAACGACCAACATTATATGAAACCTAACCAAGTCAAATTCAAAACAGTCTTAGTAGGCGCGTTTTAAATCGGGTAGCAATCGAATTTAATCGCTGGCTCAGACCGGAAACGACGAGTAATCAGCGGATGTGGTCTCAAAGTAAGATGAGATCGGTCACGCAATCAACCAGCACGCATCATTTGGATAATTTGACGTAGAGTGTCTACGTCGATCGCCCCGGGCAAAATCTGGTTACCGATAACAAATGTCGGCGTACCTCTGATACCCAAACTGGCTGCGAGCTCATGATTCGCATCAACCTGCGCCTGTATGTGCGGCGTTTCCATATCCAGTGCAAGCCGACTTGTGTCTAGACCAGACTTAGCCGCAATGTCCATTATTTCGTCTTTACCGAGGGAACCCCTCGCACCCATCAAGGCGTTGTGAAATTTAAAATATTTGCCCTGTATGCCCGCAGCCAACGCAGCACGTGCAGCAATCGTGGACTCGGCGCTTAGTATTGGGAATTCCTTCAACACCAGCCGTACCCCGGAGTCTTCTGCAAGCAATTGAAGTACTACGGACAGGGTGGACTTGCAGTAACCGCACCGATAATCGAAAAACTCGGTGATGGTTACATCTCCGTTTGGATTACCGGCAACCGGCGTCAAAGGATCGTTCTCTAATTGATCACGAAACGTCGCCAAATTGCTGGCACCCTGTTCTCGCTGTGTAACTTTCTCCTGTTCACGTAGTTTTTGGACGGACTCAACAATTACTTGTGGATGGGACATCAAATAATCATGAATCAGGCGGTTGATCTCCTTGACCTGGTTTAAATTCAGCTCGTCCTCAGCACCTGCATTCAATGGAGGCAAAATCCAAAAGAACACAGCCGCACCAACCAATGACAAAAATCTCCGGCAACGCCAATCCATTTTGTTTCCAACTCTCATTCAGATAGCCCTTGCGTTTACCCACTATTTCATTACGTCCGAATCGATTCGGTGGACAATAAAGAACATCAAGTGAGTTATATGTTCCCCGTGAATGATATATTTAACTCTTATGTTACCTAAACAAAATGTGTTTGAAAGCCATAAGCTAACGCTGTGCAGCCACCTCTTGGCGAGTGGCCAAGTCGCGGATGTCTTGTGCTCGCAACCAACTTGGAGATCCCTCCGAAACAGTTCGTGAGGCTCGTTCAGAGTGGAGTAACGCGTCTTTGGGTCGACCCTCTAGCAAAGCCTGTTCCCCAGAGGCCAAGGCAGATTCAGCCATTCGGCCCTCGCGGCCATACCCTATAGACAACAACCACCAAGCAACATTGTTGTCTCCCTCGATTCGAACTACTTGCTCCAAGGCTGTGATTGACTTGGAAACGAGCTCCGGCGTACCAATTTCAATTTCAAGTCGCGCTAACTCCAACATCAAAAGCGGGTCATCTGGTAGCAGTTGGTTCGCTGCCTCGTAATGTGGCCAAGCCTCCGTGAGGCGACCATTTTCGAATAAAATCTGACCCTTGAGTTCTCGAAAATATGCGTCATACGGCTTTTCCGCTATTAAAGCATCAACTTCAACGATCGCTAAATCGAGATCAAAGGCCCGATAATACGCAATAGCGCGCGCGTAACGAGCGGATAACTTTTGATCTTTCTTTGGATAAAGTTGAAGCACGCGATCCGGATGTTCCAGAAAACCGACCAGCTTGGCCCGCATGCGAGCATGAAGCTTCAGATCCGACGGATGCGGAGGTACATCGGACCATCGGGAGTTTCCAACATGGTTTTTTATAAATGCCAAACGATCTCTGGTCAGAGGATGAGTTCTCAAATATGGGTCCTGACGAGCTTCGGTCAGAAGATCCTGATCCTCAAATTTACGTAAAAAGTGAAGTAGACCACGTGCAGACACCTCATTGCGATTAAGTAAGGTTAACCCAAATTGGTCCGCCGACCGTTCTTGAGCCCGCGTATGCGAGAGAAAATGTCGGAGACCCGCTATGCTTCCACCAGCAATTAAGGCGCCACTTGCTTCAGCAGCGTTGGGTGAACCCGCGACACCGCCAATAGCGAGCATACCTAGGCCAAGCAAAGTATGCGTAAGTGTGACATTTTGTGCCAGACGTATGGCCTCGTCTGTGCGCGCAAGATGGCCACCTGCGATATGCCCAACTTCATGGGCAATGACACCAAGTACCTGATTTGGATCATCGGTAGCTATTAATAAACCACTGTGTAGGAATAAATTCTGGCCTCCTGAGACGAAAGCATTCAGGCTCTTGCTTTTGACTATCCTTACAGTAACGGCGCCTGGATTTAGATTAGCCGTGGCAAATAATGGATCGGCCCACTTACGAATGATATGTTCAATTTCCGAGTCGCGAATCAACGGCAATTGTTGGGCGCAAACGACATTGCCAAGCAAGACCCAACAAACCACATAAACGGAAATGATTAATCGAACTATTATCAAAGCCAAGCAAAGCACTCCCAAATGTGAGGACCGCTATATGTTTGCACGGTTATCAAGTTATTGCACGCGTGCGCTTGTCGCGTTGGCCTTGGTATTTACAGGCGCATGTCAAAAAACAAAGTTATTCGACCAGGCGTCAATAATTTCCGATGTCACGAACGTCGTAACGCACGAAAGTGACAAAGAACGTATTCATAATCGGGTCAACGTTCAGTCAATACAAAGTAACCCCTTTCAGGGAATAGCATCGGACGAGCCACACGCAGCACTCGTAGGCCGTGACGTGTTGGAAGCAGGGGGATCGGCGGCAGATGCTGTTGTAGCAATGTATTTTACGTTGGCGGTGACTTTACCCTCTACAGCGAGCCTTGGCGGTGGTGGCGTGTGCATTATTCACGAATCAAAATCGGGCCGCACCGAAACCCTTGAATTTACAGCTACCGCTCCAACCATCCTGCCACCAACAACAACACGACCAAGCGCAACACCTGGAGCAGTGCGAGGTATTTCCGAATTGCATCGGCGCTACGGCCGGGCGAATTGGGGGAATTTAATTAAGCCTGCGGAACAATTGGCTCGATTCGGAGTGCCAGTGAGCCGCGCACTAGCCAGTGACCTAAAATTAGCCGCTGGAGCCCTTTTTATGGACCCCAATGCGCGGTTTATTTTTGCTCGTACAGATGGAACACCTCTGAACGAAGGTGATAATCTTAAGCAATTTGATTTAGCATGGGTGCTAACCAGATTACGCCGTTATGGGGCCGGGGACTTTTATGCTGGGCAGGTATCAGCCGCCTTGATACGTGGCGCTGAGCGAAGCGGAGGGTCGCTCAGTCACATGGATCTTCGCAATACGCAAGCTCTCTGGCAAGAAGCAGTTGGTACGAACATCGGAGACTTCACGGTATTTACTAGCCCTCCTCCAACTGCAGGTGCCATAACCGCAATGCAAATTTGGTCGATGATCGCTGCTGATAATCGCTATCTGGAATCAAATGAAATTGAACGACGACACCTCTTTGCCGAAGCTTCGATGCGAGCCTTCCAAGATCGCGGTATCACACTCTTCTCAGATGGGGCAACTGCAGTCCCTGTTACTAAATTGCTGGACCAAAAACACCTGGGACAATTGATGTCCAACTATAAACCAAACGGGCATACTGCATTGCATTCGTCGACGGGCCAGCCACGCACAAATTTTGAAAATCCGAGTGCAACATCCTTCTTAGTTGCAGACAAGGATGGCCTTGCCATAGCCTGCCTGATCAGCCTTCATAACCTATTTGGCATAGGCCGTATCGCAGAAGAAACTGGAATTGTACTCGCAACGGCACCAAAGCAACAAGGAATGGGACCACAATCCCTTGCACCGATGGTGGTATTAGATCGAGCATCAGGCGATCTAAAAATGATTGCTGCGGCTACAGGCGGTGCAGCTGCTCCAACGGCACTCGCCTGGACCGCAATAAATGTGTTTTTGGAAAATATGACTTTGTCAGATGCCATCGATGGACCACGCATGCACCATGGTGGAAGGCCTGATCACGTGCTATTTGAGCCAGGGTCACCCAGCAAATGGCTAATCGGGCTTGAGCGCCGTGGGCACTCCGTCTTAACGGCTGGGGAGATTGGCCAAATTAATGCGTTTCATTGCGAGGTCGGTCTAGCGGCAGGAAACAAATGCTTCTACAGCTCGGATCCACGAGGTCATGGACTAGCGATCGGCTTGAACCCATGAAACAGCACGGGTTAAAAATTGCAGAACGCAGCAAAATAGCGCCCTTTTTTGCAATGGAAGTGCTCCGGTCTGCCAACCAACTTGCGGCAGCGGGTAATGACATATTGCATCTGGAAGTAGGTGAACCCGGGTTTGGCGCCCCCGCTAAAGTAATTAATGTTGCCAAAACCGCCCTGGACGATGGAGCGCTAGGATATACAGAAGCGCTCGGCACACCAGAATTTCGTGGTCGCATAGCACGGCATTATGAGACGTATTATGGAGTGACGATTCCGCCCAATAGGGTGGTGGCCACTGCAGGTGCATCAGGCGCTTTTCTGCTTGCCTTCCTAGCTGCATTCGATGTCAATGACAAAATTGCCGTGGTTGAACCAGGGTATCCCGCGTATCGAAACATATTGACCGCTCTTGGCCTACAGGTAGTTCCTTTACGCGCAGGACCAGAACAACGCTTTCAACCTACTATTGACTTGCTGCGGGACGTTGGACCGATCAACGGCTTAATAGTCGCCAGTCCCTCCAATCCAACCGGAACAATGCTAAGCAGTGGCGAGTTAGAAACACTAGCCTCGTGGTGCAAAAATAACGACGTCCGACTGGTTTCCGATGAGATCTATCATGGAATTAGCTACGGACACTCACCGACCACTGCCGTCTCCTTCGGCGATCAAGGAATCGTGGTTAACAGCTTTTCTAAATATTTTGCTATGACTGGTTGGCGCATCGGCTGGATGGTTGTTCCGCCTGATCTAGTGCCCGGGATAGAGCGGCTTGCCCAAAACTTATTTGTTTCCCCAGCGTCGCTACCCCAGCATGCTGCACTAATCGCACTCGATTGCCGCAACGAACTCGATATTTATGTACAAACATATGCGAGGAATCGCAAATTTTTATTGGAGCATCTTCCATCTGCTGGATTTGACAAACTCGCTCCGGCAGACGGTGCATTTTATCTTTATGCTGACGTATCCGACCTCACCAAAGATTCAAAAGAATTTTGCAACCAGATGCTAGAAGAAGCGGGTGTAGCGACCACCCCCGGGATCGACTTTGACCCACAACGTGGCCATCAGTATCTACGATTTTCCTTTGCTGGCTCTGAACAAACCATCGTTGAAGCCGCCGAGCGCCTGGTTAACTGGCGGCGTTAAACTGGCACTACTAATTCACCCTTCACTAAGCTACTTATTCGCAATTTCACGGACTTTACAGGTCCCCGTTGGGTCGGGATGCAGTTCATTTATATATACTTCATCAACCTGTCGTGCAGTCCAATGAGATGCCGGATCCTGAAAAGGATTTTTTTTGCACGCACGTTGTGAGTTCTTGTAAAGGACACATTCGGCTACGTTAGTTTCATTTCAATGTCAATTTAGTATTCCCCGTCTTTTTCATTTGCGAATTTGTCATGGTCAATTTCGAATGTGACATAATTGGATGACGACAGTTAAGTTGACTTTGTTCTCCGCTAGGAGGTTATGAATTTAGAGTACCAATTCTCGATAATTAATTAGCACAGCCAACTGCTTAAGAGCCAGTCACGCGCTGCCACCACCCTCGCTTACGCTGAGCCTGAACAGGGTTACCGTCACCGCTGACTTCATCTCTACCAGATTGCTTATCCGAACTAGAAACTTTCGCTGGCGCCAAATCAATGTCCGTTAGTGACGCTTTCTTTTCGGTGCCGGCCGTTGGAGTGTCAGCAGGACGACTTTCATTCAATATTTTATTGGCCTTGCGCTGCAATCCTGTGCGTTGGCGAACTCGTGTTGCAGCACGTCGCGAATGGCCCGATTCCCCATCGGGAATCGGAATTTCTACTTCTGCAGTGTCTATTCTCGTCGCCAATGCCTGCTCGACCTTATCAGCGGACGACGTCTCGGTCGAACCTTCTCCGTTTGTTGCTTTGCTGGTCTTACCCGGTGTGCCGGCGCGGCGCCGAACCCTTGTTGAGGTGCGTCGTGAACGGCCCGATTCCCCATCGGGAACCGGAACTTCTCCCGCTGCAGTGTCTATTTTCGTCGACAATGCCTCCTCTGCCATGCCAGCGGGCGGCTTCTCGGTCGGGCCTCTTTCGTTTGCTGCTTTGTTGGTCTTTTGCGGCGTGTCCGTGCGCCGGCGAACGCCTTTTACACGACTTCGTGAACGCCGGGACACTTTTTCCCCATCAAGGGAAGTTTGTTCGTCTCGAACACCCTCGGCTCGAGAGTTTTGATCAGAGTTTTTAGATCGCTCCGCGACGGTGTCCGAAGCAATTTCAGAGGATTTTACGATCTTTGAGGATGCCTCTTTGGCAGAACCGCGAACGCGTCTGACTCGTTTTCGAGTCGCTGGAGCACTATCTGGTGTCACGCCCGGTTGCGAGTGAATCGCTATGTTTATTTCCTGGGATAACTCCATGGATTCCGTTGTCGACATCGCCACTTCGTCGCTCTCCGTCGCGATCGCTGCGCTGGGACCTGATTTTTCCCGGACCCCTACCCCCCGTCTCCGACCACCGCGCCTGCCACGCCGTCGAGGTCGGCTGCGGGATAGGTTAGCCTTTCCATCGTCACCATCGGCTTGAATGTCGACTTGCTCACCCAGTGACGAAACTGTTGTTTCTACCTTCCCCCCTATCACCTCCTGGCGCGAACTCGCAGAGACATCGTCCCGACGTTCCGGAGGACGTGCCGGCCGAGGCAGACGAGACCCTGCAGATTGCTCATCTTTGTTCAAAGAGGCAGTTCTGCCAGTATTTTCCGAAGCTACCCTGGATGCGATCTGGGTGATTTTTATCTCTGGCGGACCAACTACCTTTTCATCAACCACACGAATTTGCATGCCATACCGGGACTCAATATCGTACAAAGATTGGCGCTTATTATTAAGTAGATACATTGCCGCTTCGGGAGGCAAGCTGATTGTAATGTCACTCGCCCCACCGTTAAGCCCTTCTTTTTCTATCGCCCGCAGCGCTTGCATCACCACGGATTCACATGAACGAACACGCCCGCTGCCAGCACAGTGCGGGCAGAGATGGGAACTCACCTCAAGGAGACTGGGCCGCATCCGTTGCCGCGAAAGTTCTAACAAACCAAACACACTAATCCGCCCCATCTGTATACGAGCCCGATCGGACGCAAAAGAATCCTTTAGACGACGCTCAATGGAACGATTATTACGAGCTTCCTCCATGTCAATGAAATCGACGACTATGAGGCCGGCCAGATCACGTAACTTCAATTGACGTGCAGTTTCTTTCGCAGCTTCAAGATTGGTCTTAACGGCAGTGTCTTCAATTGAGCGCTCGCGTGTAGCACTTCCGGAGTTCACATCAATGGCAACCAAAGCCTCAGTCACATTAATGACCAAGTAACCGCCTGACGGCAACTTAACCAGAGGACTGTGCATAAGGTCAAGCTGGTCCTCTATTTTATAATGACGAAATAAACTTATTTCATTTCGATAGGGCTGTACTAACTTAGCCCGGCTTGGCATCATCATGCGCATGAAGGTTTTTGCGGTCCGATATCCATCCTCGCCATGGACTAGAATGCCATCAAAATCAGACCGATAGAGATCGCGAATTGACCGCTTGATTAAGTTTGCTTCCTCATAGATCAACTCTGGAGCTATAGATTTCAAAGTGGATTCGCGGATCATTCCCCACAACCGCAAAAGATAATCAAAATCACGTTTTATCTCTGCCTTGTTGCGTTCCTGACCGGCCGTACGCACGATCACCGCCATTCCCTCGGAAACATTTAACTCGCTAACCACGGACCGAAGACGCCTGCGCGCCTCTCCCGACTCAATTTTCCGGCTTACCCCACCACCGCGTGTAGTATTAGGCATTAAAACACAGTAACGTCCGGGCAACGAAATGTAAGTGCTAAGTGCGGCGCCCTTCGTGCCACGCTCTTCTTTATTTACTTGCACGAGCAAGATTTGACGCCGCTTGATTACTTCCTGGATACGGTAGTGCTTTGTCGCACGAGTTTGGCGTTTTACTTCACCATCCCCTCCAGTTGCGATCAAACCATCAGCCTTATCGTCTTGATTGACCCCAAGATCATCATCTACGTCGGTGTCTATTTCCGCAGCAGTCTTTTGACTCGCGATTAAGGCACGCCGATCATCGATTGGTATTTGGTAATAATCCGGATGAATTTCATTGAAAGCCAGAAAACCCTGACGGTTTCCACCGTAGTCAACAAAAGCAGCCTGCAGAGATGGCTCTACTCGGGTTACCTTAGCTAGGTAAATGTTACCTTTGTTCTGTTTTTTTGTTGAGGTCTCAAAATCGAATTCCTCAAGCAATTCATCGTTGACCACTGCCACACGAGTTTCTTCCGTGTGGGTCGCGTCAATGAGCATTTTTGTCGCCATTGGCGTATTGTCCTTTTAGCCCGCGCGCGCCCGGCACACGTGATGCCAGCGCTCAGCGGAATGAAAAAATTCGTCGGATTCGAACCGTGCTCACGCGCGCGCAGCCGGACTGGTCCGCCATGGCGAGATCCTGGCGCGCGTGCAACAGCAATGAATGGTACTCGACTCAGAGCAGCGGCTGTTTCCGCTTTTCCCGTCGGCCAGCTCAAATTCGACAACCTAGTAATCTCCTCGCGTTTGCTCGGTGCATACCAACGCATAGGCCTGAAACCGTTTTAACCCGCAATATCTTTCGGATCGGAGGCATATGCCCCGCGATATCCCGATTTGAATTATGGTACTTGGCGCGGTGGAACGGCCCCCACGCATAATAGCTTGTCCCCGCATCAGATACAATAAATGCTAATTTTGTCTCCAAACAAACTGTAACCCATTAACCAGTCGCCAAAATTCTATAATACCACTACATATGGTAGGATTTCAAACTGAAACACGGGTATTTTGAATACAAACCAATGTTACGGTCATGCAAACAAAACAAACCGTTGCAGTTCGCTCTCCTAAGATTGATCGCACGAGTGGCTAGGGCTACTTGTCATCTTCTGACTCTTGCGATACCGCGGTCCCCCCAAACTTCCCGAGCTCTATTGCTAGTCGTGGCATTAGTCGGGGTTATTTCGTGCCCAGGGCGGCCCACTGACGCGAAGCCCACTATTTCAGTGACAGACGCACGCTTATGGGGTCACCCCGGCTACACCCGGTTCGTACTTGAAATGTCCGCGGAGGTTTACCCACAGCTGTTTCTCCTCCCAAACCCAAACCGATTGGTAATCGACTTTCCTCAAGTTGAGTTTGCTATTCCTCGTTTACAAGGCGAGCTCCACAAACCGATAGGTGTCATCACCGGTTATCGTTATGGACTTTTGAAGCCCGGTGTTTCGCGATTGGTGCTCGATTTGGCGATCGCTGCCACTGTAAAACACCAGTTTGTATTACCGCCACTCGAAGGCAAACCCTACCGATTTGTAATTGACTTAGAGCCCTCCACGGAAAGCGCATTTCAGGCCGCAGTTGCCAACAGCACGATGAGGCCGACAACGCGAACTAAGCAACCCATAGAGACCATCCGCACACCTTTCCTAAGTGACGATGTATTCACAATAGTCATTGATGCCGGCCATGGCGGCGTCGATCCTGGCACAATTGGGCGCAATGGAATGTATGAAAAAGATGTTGCACTGGCGGCGGCAAAAGAGCTCGCGGACATAATCGAATCTCTCGGCAGCTATCACATAGTACTAACCCGGGATAAAGACATTTTTCTTCCGCTTCGAGAGAGAGTAGCCATTGGGCGAGGCGCCGGGGCAGATCTTTTTCTGTCACTGCATGCAGATTCCATCAAAAACATGAAAGTGCACGGCGCACACGTCTATTCTCTCTCTGAAACCGCCTCAGATAAAGAAGCGGAGGCACTTGCGGCAAAGGAAAATAAGGCGGACATTATTGCAGGCATTGATCTGGCTGCACATCCGTCTGACGTGGGCTCAATTTTGCTGGATCTTTCGCAACGCGAAACAAACAATTTTTCGGCTGAAGCCGCAAATATCGTAGTCCAGGAGTGGCAAGCCCGGGGTCTCAAGTTGCTGCAAAAACCCCACCGCCAAGCCGGTTTTGCCGTCCTTAAAGCACCGGATGTGCCCTCCATCTTAGTTGAGCTAGGGTTTTTGTCGAACTCGGCTGATGTGAAAAAACTTAGCAGCACATCAGGTCGTGCGCCACTTCTTGAAGCACTGACACAAGCAGTCGACCGTTATTTCAAAGACATTTTATCCGAACGCTGAACTAACAATCAGATCAAATTTCGATCGCTAACCAACTGAAAGCGAAACCCCGAATGAAAGCGATTATCTGTCGGGAACTGGGAGCCCCTTCTGTTTTGCGTCTTGAAGAACGCCCAATACAAAATCTTTCGACAGATGGCGTTCGTATTCGGGTCCGGGCCGCCGGAATTAATTTCCCCGACATACTTATGGTGGCCGGTAAATATCAACACAAACCCGCGTTACCCTTCGTGCCTGGCTTTGAGATTTCCGGGGAAGTCGTGGAAACCGGACCAGAATGCGTTGCCTTCAAATCTGGGGACAGAGTGATGGCAAGCATGCGAACCGGAGGCTACGCGGAAGAGTGCGTCGTCGCGAGTGAAGCCGTGCGACATATGCCAATACCATTTGACTTTGCACAAGGCGCTGCTTTTCAAGTGGGTTATTCCACCGCGTACGTGGCCCTGGTTAGGAGAGCAAATTTAACCAAGGAAGAAACATTGCTGGTACATGGTGCAACTGGAGGCGTCGGCCTTGCAGCAGTGGAATTGGGGAGAGTTTTGGGGGCAAAGGTAATTGCCACCGTTAGTAAAAAAGAAAAAGTAGAACCAGCAATTCGGGCAGGTGCCGCTCACGTAATCGTCCTTAATCAAAATGGATTTCGAGACCTGGTAAAAGAATTTACCAATGGGAATGGGGCAGATGTAATTTATGACCCAGTAGGTGGAAGTATATTCGACGAGTCATTACGCTGCATTGCATGGGGTGGTCGCCTATTGGTAGTTGGTTTCGCTGGGGGTCGAATCCCTAACGCTCCTGCTAACCGCATCCTGATTAAGGGTTGCTCGGTTGTCGGTGTACGCGCCGGCGAGTTTGCTCGTCGCGACCCAGTGCGAGGCCAAGAAAACTACCAAACATTACTTAAGCTAGCCAACAATAGTCGACTTAAGCCCCTCATCCACGCCCGACTACCACTTCACCAAGTAACTGAAGCGATGTCTCTACTGACCGAACGAAAGGTGGTCGGGAAGGTCGTGCTTGTCCCTTAGGCTCCCAATTAGTCACTACAAGCATCTAACCTAGCGAAATCGCAAACGATGTTACCCGGATGACATATCTCACTGATATCAACATAAACAACGAATATTTTGTGCCCCTATCCGCCTTCAATTTTAGGGGCACTTACGCTTCAGTATAAAACCGCAGGAGCCGCGGGAAAATAGTTACGCAGCACGTGCTGCCTTAATCTCAGCTTCAGCAGCAGCTGCCATCAACCGAACATCGTTTAAAATCGTTGCAAAATCGAAACCCTTTTGAAATTTATCCCGCACTGACTTCCCAGAAGGACAATGAATACCTGCCTTTACGCCGTGTTTATGCGCAGTCTGGAGGATCTCCTCAATAGCAGCAACGACGTTATCAGCAGCAGGCTCAGGTGACGGAGGATTACCCAGACTGATAGCCAGGTCACTGGGCCCAACGTATATGGCATCTAGGCCTTCCACCGACATGATAGCGTCAAGGTTGTCCATGGCCGTCGCTGTCTCAATCATAGCGAAAGTTATGATGGTATCATTGGCTGCGCTAGCATAGTCCGCACCACCATAAATTATTGCGCGTGCGGGACCAAAGCTTCGGTATCCGGCTGGAGCGTAACGGCAGGCACCAACAAATTTCTCACACTCCTCGCGAGTGTTCACCATCGGGCAAATTATCCCATAAGCACCGGCGTCCAGCATTTTCATGATTGGGGTAGGGTCGTTCCATGGCACCCGTGCCAAAGGTGTGACGTCGCAGGTAGAAATCGCCTGCAACATAGAAACACCCGCTTGAAAATCAACCATCCCATGTTGCAGGTCGACTGTAACGCTGTCGAACGGAGCGTTGGCTAGTACTTCTGCACTGAACGAGTTAGGTATAGCAAGCCATCCGTTAACTACACTTTGGCCTTGCGCCCAAATGTTACGAACACCGTTCTCCCGCATGTTATGCCTCCCTATAGTCCGTTATCCACATTGGCCAGCGAGTATTGACGACGAAAATAGAACTCGCAAGAGCCACTCAGTATTTAAACAATAGCGGTCCAAAACCATCGACCTTGTCATGAAACCCTTGCGTTCTGAGACCATGCCAATAGGTCGCCGTATTGATTGCAATGACAGGTTTGGAAAATTGGCGTTCCGCTTTAACTGCCTCCGAAGCCATGGAAAGGTTCGTGCCAACCTGAACCAGGGCATCAATATCTTCCCCATTTATTGACGCCAAATGACCTTTAAGTTCTTCTCCTTGGACGTGCGCAATTGCAACCGGACTAGGGCACCTCAATCCTTTGAACCGAACCACATCAAATCCGCACTCCGTAAAGAAACGCGTAACCTGCTCATCAGAAATTGGTTGGTAGGGGGAGAGAATTGCTATCCGCTTTGCATTAAATAATTTTAGCGCAGCCTCCACTGCGAACGCCCCACTCGATACTCCTAGTTCGGTATGCCTTTCAATTTCTTCTCGGCGTTTCGCAGCAACATCATAGCCACCCCAAAACATTATTGCGGACATGCCCATGAGCAGATAATCCGGCTCACAGGTCATACAGCGATCAATTGCCTCCATCAATTTTACAAAATCATCATCCCTTGTGAGCTACATGTTCGAAACCGCGATGCGATCGAAATGGTTTGTTACACCGGGCGGACGCATTTTATCAAATTCTGGCTGAACAACGGTATTGGTGGACGGCGCCACCACCGCAAACTTACAGTGCCATCCCAAAGCGTCAGGCATTGATCACTCCAATACTTTTATTAATGCCCGGAAACTAGACATTGAATAGGA
>PTKE01000025.1 GCA_002937585.1 Alphaproteobacteria bacterium MarineAlpha9_Bin6
ACCCAACGGGGGTGTAATGAATTTGAAACACGAGTTTTGGAATTAGGATTTGCGAACGCTACCGAAGAGTTGGAGCTTGAGCGTCTGAGTGGGGCGCCCTTCACACGCGACGGGAGTGGCCTGGAGTTTCAAATAAGTACAGAAACCGTACGAGCTATATTTAAATTAAAAATTGGAGAAAGTACAAACGCGATTAAAATTGGAAAAGGTCAGTATACGATAGGTACATTACGCGATATTATTCCGGCGATCCCTATGACTCAGAATTCCCTATCCAGTCTTAACGCCGAACTTCAACAATCGCTCCAAAATGACGTCGTGACGAGCTTTCAAGCCGCATTGCGTGGCCGATATGACTTGAAAATAAACGATCGACTTCTCAACAACTTGTTTTAAGTGTGTGCTTAATAAGATGTTGGTTGAACCAGCCATCGAGGCTTTCGCAACTACTTATCAAAGCGGTCAATCACAGATTGTTTATACTAAATTAGTAGCGGACCTTGAAACCCCCGTTTCAGCAATGCTTAAGATCGCTGCGGATAGAGAAAACTGTTTCCTGTTGGAATCTGTCGAGGGTGGTGTGACACGAGGCCGATATTCCATCATTGGTCTTAAGCCCGATATTATATGGCGATGCAACGGGAATTACGCTGAAATCAATCGCCGTGCGAATGATAATCCGGATGCTTTTACAGCCGAAACCAAGGGAGCATTAGATTCACTTCGCCAATTACTTACTGAGTCCCGAATTGAGCTACCTGAAACACTGCCACCCATGTCTGCAGGACTTGTAGGCTATATGGGATACGAAACCGTTCAGCTGATGGAAATTATACCTGACAGCAATCCACGAGCCATAGAATTGCCAGATGGTTTATTTATCCGGCCAACCGTGATGGCCATTTTCGACTCCGTGCAAGACACGGTCACAGTGGTTACCCCTGTGCGGCCTACCGATGAGGTAGATGCCAAAACTGCTTATGCGTACGCCATAGAACGATTAGAAAGGGTATCTTCTGATTTTGCACGTGACCTGCCCATTGGACGAGAAGTAGGTGAATTAGATTTTCCGACCCTGCAGCCGAGTTCCAATATGAGCCGCGAAGGTTACTGCCGGGCCGTCGAGGCAGCGAAGGAATACATAGCGGCGGGCGATATTTTTCAAGTTGTCCTATCACAGCGATTCAGTCTGCCATTTACCCTTCCACCGTTTGCGCTTTATCGCGCACTCCGCCGACTTAACCCTTCCCCATTTCTTTTTTATTTAAGCTTTAGCAACTTTTCAGTAGTTGGCTCTAGCCCCGAAATACTGGTCCGACTAAGAGATAACACAGTTACGATACGACCTATCGCTGGAACTCGAAAGCGCGGTATGTCTCGCGCTGAAGATCAAGCTTTGGCGAAAGACCTTTTGGCTGACCCAAAGGAACGTGCAGAACATCTAATGCTGCTGGACTTAGGTCGTAACGACGTGGGACGAGTCGCAAAGATCGGCTCAGTGAATGTCACCGAACAAATGATGATAGAATATTACAGCCACGTTATGCACTTAGTATCGAACGTCGAAGGAGAAATTGATCCCAAGTTTGATGCCATAGCGGCGTTAATTGCGGGATTCCCAGCGGGTACTGTCAGCGGTGCGCCAAAAATTCGTGCGATGGAGATTATAGATGAATTAGAAAACGAAAAACGAGGTATTTATGCCGGTTGCGTTGGTTATTTTGCGGCCAACGGTGCAATGGATACGTGCATCGCGCTCCGCACCGCAGTAATTAAGGATGAAGTTATGTATATCCAGGCTGGTGGAGGTATTGTTGCTGATAGTGACCCGGAAGCAGAATACGAAGAAAGTTGTAACAAAGCGCAGGCTCTCATTCAGGCAGCAGAAGAAGCCGTCAATTTTGCAACCAAGCAAAGTTGACTAGGAACTCGTCCAGATTACGCTTCATTAATCACCAATCTGAACAAAATTATTTCTTTCATTTATTAACTGAGTAAACTCGCTGATAGTAGTTAGTGAAAAACCTCTAAATCGCGCCCCCTCGACCCATTTCTCTAGAGCATTAAATGTTTCGGGATAGGGATGCCCAATAGCTATCCCACTACCACGTTCAACGGCAATACGTTCGATTAGCTTTAACTGGCTTCGTATGGCACCGTTTGAGCGATCATTGTCGAGAAACACATCTCGCCGCACATTCAGTAAGTTTCTACGATGAGCTAGATCGGTGGCAATTGATTCAGGCGTAGTTCGTGAATCCAAGAATATTAGATCTCGCGATTTCATTTCTCCAATAACTGTGGCCATCGCATTTTCATCGGCTGTGAACTTACTACCCATGTGATTATTCAGGCCAACTGCGTGGGGTATTTGATCAAATGCCCAACGCAAACGGCGCAACATTTCACGGAACTCAAGATCGACATATAACGCGTTGGGACCCGGATCATTGGAACCACTTAGTGGTTCCATGGGCATATGTAGAAGGACCTCGTGCCCCGCTGACCTAGCCAATGCTACTTGCGACACGACATCGGAAGCATACGGCAAGAATGCAAGTGTAACGAAAGGATCTAATCCTATTGCTCGCTCCGTCAGAGCTAATTGCATGCCAAGATCATCGATTACGATCGCAATGATCGGGAAATTTTTATCCCTCACAGTAGACTTGCCTCCCTAATACTCCTCAACTAAGCGTCAGTGCAGATCTAACCACTAGGAGCTTTATTACAGCAGGAATCGCACCCCCCTATCCACTCTTCTTCCAATTAATAAAGTTAACTAGGGTTTTCATCTAAACTCCTTTACCAGAGGTTATTTTGGTTTTCTAGAAAGTAACGATTACGGCGGTACGGGCTTGACGGACACTAACCAAGCTGTTTTGGTTCTGCATGGTATACGCCAATGATTTATAAGGCTTATAAAAATATCTTTTAAGTATCTAATATGTACGTGTTAATCGATAATTACGACAGCTTCACCTATAACTTGCTTCATTTTCTTGGCGAACTCGGCGCGAAGATCGTAGTTCATCGCAATGACACAATTACGCCGGAGGAAGTGTTGGCTTTATCGCCAGAAGGGATCGTGCTGTCACCCGGACCGTGTGATCCGGACCGCGCCGGTATTTGCGTTGACCTTGTTCGCCAAGCGGCTTCAAAGATCCCGATTTTAGGCGTATGCCTCGGTCACCAATCTATTGGTCAGGCGTTTGGTGCTAATATTGAGCGCGCGCCCACTCCAATGCATGGCAAACTCAGCAATATCTGCCATCACAAGACCGATATTTTTCATGGAATTGCGTCGCCCTTCGTCGCAACACGGTATCATTCATTAATAGTGGGAAACGATAGCCTACCAAATTGCCTAGAAGTTACTGCAGAAACAGAGGACGGGCTCATTATGGGGTTGCGCCATCGAGAATATCCAATTTTTGGAGTCCAATTTCACCCTGAGAGTATTGCATCCGAGAATGGGCATGATTTATTAGCCAATTTTCTGGATATTGCGCGCATAAGCAATGCCGATTGATCTATGCCAAGCCTACCACCATTACTAGCTAAACTTGCTACAGGTGCAAGCTTAAGCAAAACGGAAGCCAAGACAGCATTCGAAATCGTAATGTCTGGTGAAGCAACCCCAAGCCAAATCGGCGCTCTTTTAATGGGAATGAGAGTCCGCGGAGAAACAGTCGACGAAATTGCAGGTGCGGCTATCGCCATGCGTGACAAAGCAATCACGATAGATGCCCCGCCAAACGCAATTGATACTGCCGGGACCGGTGGAGACGGTATTGGAACATTGAACATATCTACATGCGCAGCATTGGTAGCTGCCGGCTGCGGTGTTCCAGTGGCAAAACACGGCAATCGAGCAATATCATCTAAATCCGGCTCAGCCGACGTATTGAAGACGCTCGGTGTCAATATTGAAGCTAGTATGGAGCTAATTCGCGAATCTTTATGGTCAATTGGGATCGGTTTTTTCATGGCCCCCCGCCACCACGGTGCAATGCGTCATGTAGCGCCAACACGTATCGAATTAGGGACTCGAACGATCTTTAACCTACTGGGGCCACTATCCAATCCAGCCGGTACCACCCGTCAATTAGTTGGCGTGTTTGACAGCCATTGGTGCGTGCCGTTGGCTGAAGTCCTAGGCAGGCTCGGATCATCTCATGTTTGGGTAGTGCATGGGACCGACGGGATGGATGAACTCACAACCACCGGACCATCCTTAGTAGCTGCCTTCAAGGATGGTTCTGTGACTACTTTTGAGGTTACGCCTGAAGATGCAAACGTACCGCGTTCTAGAATCGAAGATCTAATAGGTGGTGATCCCGAGTTTAACGCGAGAGAGATAAGAGAGCTCCTAGACGGTAAACCAGGACCCTACAGAGATATAGTTGTTATGAATACCGCGGCTGCCTTAGTTGTTGCTGGAAAAGCGAATAGCTTATCTGATGGTGCTTCACAAGCGGTCCACGCAATCGTTTCAGGGAAAGCCAGTAGTACACTGACTAAACTCATCGAAATCACAAACCGTGAAGCGATAATTACTTCGTAATGCCCGATATATTAGCCACAATCTGTCGAAAGAAGCTTGAATGGATCGCCACCGCAAAAACTAGGCGATCCGAATCACAATTAATGGCTGAGGTAAAGACAGCCTCCCGTCCACGCGGTTTCACTATTGCACTCGATCGAGCGGTTTCCAACTCTGGCACTGGCCTTATCGCAGAGTTAAAAAAAGCCTCCCCTAGTAAGGGACTAATTCGGACAGATTTTATCCCGTCCGTGTTGGCGTCTGATTACCAAACAGGGGGTGCCGCATGTCTTTCTGTACTTACCGATAAACCCTATTTCCACGGGGACAGCAGTTACCTTATCGCTGCACGCAACGCCGTCAGTTTACCGGTTTTACGAAAGGACTTTATCCTTGATACGTACCAGATCATCGAATCTCGCGCAATAGGATCCGACTGTATCTTGATCATTATGGCTGCCCTCGTAGACAGCCAGGCAGAGGAATTATCGGCCTGCGCTCGAGAACTAGGAATGGATTTATTAATTGAAATTCACGATGAAGCTGAACTTGAGCGGGCGTTGAAAATGCCACCGGCTTTGCTTGGGATAAATAATCGCAATCTTAAAACCTTAGAGGTAAATCTCGCGACTACAGAACGACTTTGCCCTCAGGTCCCCTCTGGATGGACAATAGTGTCTGAGAGTGGGATTTATTCCCCTGACGATATTGCGAGAATCAAACAGTTGGGCGTGCACCGTTTTTTGGTGGGAGAATCTCTAATGCGCGAACGCGATCTCGTCGCCGCTACTCAAAATTTATTAAGTATACCTACTCAGAACGACATTACATTGTAAGGGACTACTTGGGCATGGGTGAATTCACTCATTTTGACTCGGAAGGAAAGGCGATCATGGTCGATATTGGCGATAAGCCGATCACCGATCGGATGGCACGTGCAGAAGCAAAGGTATTTATGGCAACAAAGACGCTTCGCATGATTAAAGACGGCGGACACAAAAAAGGTGATGTTCTTGGTGTGGCACGAATCGCAGGGATCATGGCCGCCAAACGTGCAGGTGATCTAATTCCGCTTTGTCACCCACTTGAATTGACGTCAGTGCACGTTGATGTAATTTGCGATTCTGGTGATACGGCTGTCGTAATTACGGCAACCTGTAAGCTTTCCGGTCGCACTGGAGTAGAAATGGAGGCACTGACAGCGGCTTCTGTAGCGGCCCTTACCGTATATGACATGTGCAAAAGCGTCGATCGTGAAATGACCATTACCGACGTGCGTTTATTATACAAATCTGGTGGAAAATCGGGCACGTTTAAAGCAGTTACAAAATGATCTCAGTCGACGAAGCGCGAACACGAATTTTAAGTTCTTTTGAACCTCTGCCTCCCGAAGACGTAGGTTTGGACGAAGCACTTGGTCGGGTGCTGGCACAAGATGTTCGAGCTCGACGCACACAACCGCCAACCGCCATCTCTTCCATGGATGGCTACGCTGCACGCAGCGCCGATTTGAGTGAAGCGCCAAAAGTGTTGAAACAAGTTGGAAAGGCGCCTGCTGGAGGCGCATTCAGCGGTGTTGTTGGACCAAATGAGACGGTGCGTATCTTTACCGGAGGTCCGATACCTGACGGTGCAGACACTATAGTCATTCAGGAGAATACAGAATCTGAAGGCGACCGGATTACGGTTAGGGTAAGCGCGAAAGCTGGTCAGTATATTCGCAACGCAGGCCTTGATTTTAACACCGGAGAAGTCGGCCTCAGTTCTGGTAAGATCCTCACCGCTCGCGATATATCGTTGGCAGCTGCAATGGATTTTCCTTGGCTCACTGTATACCGTAAGCCACGAATTGCGATCTTGGCTACCGGAGATGAAGTCGTTCGTCCCGGTGAGCCCATTGGGCCAAACCAAATTGTCAGTTCCAATGCTATTGCACTGCAGGCATTCGTAAAAATTTGCGGTGGCACTGCCATCAACCTCGGAATCTCGCCGGACAAGGCTGATACTTTACGGAAGATGGCAAATGGCGCGCGTGGTTCAGATCTACTTGTTACCACAGGTGGAATTTCTGTTGGGGAACACGATTTGGTTCGTCAGGCGTTGAACTCCTCCGGCTTGAAGGTTGATTTCTGGCGAGTGGCGATGAGGCCTGGTAAACCTGTGATGTATGGCCAACTTGGGGGGGTTCCTGTCCTCGGACTCCCCGGAAACCCAGTCTCGGTAATGGTTTGCGCCTTGGTTTTTTTGTCCCCGGTGCTGAATTGCCTCCTTGGTCTTCCAAACGACAATGGTGCCGTCATCGAGAAAGCCTTTCTAGCTTCACCACTATCCAAGAACGACCGGCGCCAGGACTACCTGCGGGCAACCCTGACACGGCACAAAGATGGCAGCTTGTGGGCTCAACCATTTGAGCGACAAGACAGCTCCATGATAAGTTTACTAGCCAAAGCCCAATGTTTGATCATACGTGTTCCCAATGCAGCAGCAGCTGACGCGGGACAGACGGTCGAAGTGATGAGGTTTCCGTCGGGTTTAGCTCGCCTATGAGCATATGGACGAACCAAATTATTTGACGTAAATGGGGAACTAAACTAGAACATGTAGGAAAGTTTCCTTTTTGTTCTATATTTAGTAGGCTCTCTATGCTCACTCGAAAGCAACAGCAACTGCTCCTTTACGTAAATGGGCATTTAAAACAGAACGGTGTAGCTCCCTCTTTTGAAGAAATGAAGGAGTATCTTGGGTTGCGGTCTAAGTCGGGCGTACATCGTTTAATAAAAGCACTTGAGGAACGTGGTTTTCTACGCCGCCTTCATCATCGGGCACGCGCTCTGGAGGTGATTAAGCTGCCAAACGAGAGCAGCGTTACGCGTGATCAACACGACTTACCCGATGGAACGGCGAAAAATGTAGTCCGTGGCGATTTTTCGATTCATTGCGCTGATCCTATCTCCGGCGTTTCCGGAAATAACTCAATAAATTTGCCACTTTTAGGACGTATCGCCGCAGGAACTCCTAATGAAGCTCTCCAGGATCCAAGTCGATTTGTAGATGTACCAAGCTCAATGATTAACAAACACGATTGCTATGCACTCGAAATTGCTGGAGACTCCATGACTGACGCCGGGATTTTGGATGGCGACATAGCAATAATTGAACGTGTTTCCGCAGCAGAGAACGGTGAAATTGTCGTGGCGTTAATCGACGATAACGAAGCAACGCTGAAACGATTGCGTAAGAAAGGCGCGTCGGTCGCGCTCGAACCCGCTAACCCCGAATATGAAACACGAATTTTCGGGCCGGATCAGGTCAAAGTTCAGGGGCGTTTAATTGGTTTGATCCGTAACTATTGACCTGTTTCAGCGAAGATGCATTTGAAGCATCCTGATAAAAGTCGCGAGCTTTTTAAGATAATACCGATAGGAAGATTGTTTGTTAAAATGGTAGATGGGATCTTTGCCGAGACAAAATTATAAAATACCTAAAATAAGAGCTGGAATCATCCCCACCACCTCTGATACAGAGTCGATTATTGGGGACCGGATATGTTAGAAACCGGTCTAACTACAAGCGCTACGGCAATTTCTTAAAACATGACTGTGATAACGCGTTTTGCGCCCTCGCCGACCGGTTTTCTTCATATTGGGGGCGCACGAACAGCATTATTCAATTGGCTGTTTGCCCGCCACCATGCGGGAAAATTTTATCTTCGCATCGAAGATACAGATAGGAAACGCTCAACTAAACAAGCAATTAAAGCGATAACCGATGGTCTGCAATGGCTTGGATTAAGTTGGGATGGTGACGAAATTTTCCAATCTGAGAACCAAGAACGCCATGTTAAAATAGCTAAGATTTTGCTGGACCAGGACCTAGCCTACCCTTGTTATTGCTCGCCCAATGAACTGGCTGAAATGCGTGAACAAGCACGGGCTAAAGGCCTTCAACCCCGTTACGACGGTCGATGGCGGGACCGGGATCCCGCCGAAGCCCCACCTGGTGTCAAACCGTCTATTCGGTTTAAAGCTCCCAAGGACGGTGCAACGGTAATTCATGATTCAGTCCAAGGTTGCGTTGAAGTCGACAATCAGCAACTAGATGATATGATTATTCTGCGGGCGGATGGCACGCCAACATACATGCTCTCCGTAGTCGTTGATGATCACGACATGGGAGTTACTAATGTAATTCGCGGTGATGATCATTTAACCAATGCGTTCCGCCAAACTCAGCTTTATCGAGCACTCGGATGGGATGAGCCAACATTCGCGCATGTTCCGCTGATCCATGGCTCTGACGGCACGAAGATGTCGAAACGTCACGGGTCTCTGGCAATAAATGCCTATCAAGAAATGGGTTTCCTTCCCTCCGCACTACGAAATTATTTGCTACGTCTCGGATGGTCACATGGAGACGAAGAAATCATAGATACCGACAAAGCCATTGAGTGGTTTGATTTACAAGATGTTGGACGTGCGCCTTCCCGTTTCGATTATAATAAACTGGAAAGTCTGAACGGACATTACTTACGCGAGCTAAAAGATGATCAAGCTGTGGACTTGATCGAACCGGATCTTTCAGACCGACTGCGTCATAAGCTTACCGAAGAACAGCAGAATCGTTTGCATGCTGGAATAGCAGGTTTAAAACCACGCGCAAAGACGCTTGTCCAATTAGCGGAGAATAGTTTTTTTTATATCGCGCCACGCCCTATTAACATTGAATCTAAAGCAGCAAAATTTCTTGACGATAATGCGAAGGCCTATTTGCTCGAACTTGCAAACGAATTGCAAGATGTTACCGATTGGAACAAAGAAAATATAGAGAACCTAATTAGAGAGTTTGCCAACTCCCGAACATTAAAGCTCGGCCTAGTGGCGCAGCCGTTGCGCGCATCACTAACCGGAATGACTGTGTCTCCAAGCATATTTGAGGTTATGGTGGCGCTTGGTCGGTTTGAAACATTAGCCCGACTGCGTGATTTATAGATACAAGCAATGACGTCGTTCCGCCAGTTAAGTCGCATCAAAATTGCCTAATGAAGACCATAGATCTATGGTGATGAAAAAGATTAAATTGTGGAGATGTTTCAATTTCTTGGGTGAGTTTGAGGAGGATGGCAGTCGTGCAGAAATCAACCAAGAAGAAGGCTGACTATACGTTAACTCTTTCAGACAATAAGACCGGCAAATCATTTGAGCTTCCGGTGTTAGGCGGTACATTGGGACCAAGTGTGATAGATATACGCCGTCTATACGCAGAAACGGGAATGTTCACTTATGATCCAGGCTTCACGTCTACAGGTAGCGCCGAATCTGCCATCACCTACATTGACGGAGAAAATGGTGTTCTCCTACATCGTGGTTACGCAATCGAACACCTCGCTGAGCACAGCAATTTCCTAGAAGTATGTTATTTATTGCTTTACGGCGAACTCCCAAACTCTGAAGAAAACGAACAGTTCACACACGACGTAACCTACCATTCGATGTTGAATGAGCAGGTAACCTACTTTTTACGTGGGTTCCGGCGCGATGCCCCCCCAATGGCGATCATGATAGGCGTAGTTGGCGCCCTGTCTGCATTTTATCACGACAACATTGATATAAACGATCCTAGGCAGCGGGACATCACTGAACACAGATTACTCGCTAAAATGCCAACGATCGCTGCCATGGCATATAAATATTCTATAGGCCAACCCTTTATCTACCCCCGCAATGATTTGAGCTATGCTGAAAATTTTTTGCATATGATGTTCGCTGTTCCAGCTGAAGAATATGTGATCAGCCCAGTTCTCGTTCGAGCAATTGACAGATTGTTTATATTGCACGCAGATCACGAACAAAATGCATCAACTTCGACTGTACGCCTTGCTGGCTCCTCTGGCGCAAATCCATTTGCGTGCATTGCAGCGGGAATTGCCTCCCTTTGGGGACCCGCCCATGGCGGTGCTAATGAGGCCGTCGTAAGAATGCTGCAACAAATTGGCAATGTTGACCAAATTCCGGAGTTTATCAGCCGCGCCAAAGATAAAGATGACCCCTTTCGATTGATGGGATTTGGCCATCGTGTGTACAAAAATTATGACCCGCGAGCAATTGTAATGCGTAAGAGCGCGCACGAAGTCCTTGAAGAATTGGAATCCCTCGACGAACCTTTGTTCAAGCTTGCGCTCGAACTTGAGCGTATAGCGCTTGAGGATAGTTATTTTATTGAACGTAAGTTGTTTCCAAACGTTGATTTTTATTCCGGTATAATACTGCGGGCCATGGGTGTTCCAACAGACTTATTCACTGTGCTTTTTGCAGTGGCTCGCACAGTAGGTTGGTTGGCGCAGTGGGACGAAATGATAGCGGACCCTGGTCAAAAAATCGGCAGACCACGCCAACTTTATACTGGGCCGGCCGAAAGAGATTTTGTCCCGATGGAAAATCGCTAAATCGTTCCAAGGAACTAATAGAGATGATACATCATGAACGCTCAATCAACTCAATTTTATAGCCATCGGGATCCTCGACAAAGGCGATTATGGTCGTGCCATGCTTCATTGGCCCTGGTTCCCTGATAATATTTGCACCTGCGGCACGCAAATCTGTACACGTCGACTGAATATCAGGAACACCTAACGCAATATGGCCATATCCTTCCCCTAAATTATATGAGCCACACTGATCCCAGTTATATGTAAGTTCAATGACTGTGTTGGTGGCCTCCGCTCCATACCCTACGAAAGCCAATGTGAATTTTCCATCTGGAAACTCTTGCTTCCGTAACAATTGCATGCCTAATATTTCCGTATAGAATGATATGGACTTAGTTAAGTCTTTTACCCTAAGCATAGTATGTAACATTCGATAGCGGTATTCAGATTTTACCATACAAATTTCTGTTACCTCCCCGATAGTCCTGGCTTAACTTCATTTTTAATTATAGCCTTTTGTACGACCTCAGCAGCACGATGCGGTGGATCAAAAGCTCCTCCCCTTAATTCTCGAATGGCCTCATCAAGTGAAGTAATCTGTAACTTTCTTGATGCTGGGTCTATCAATAGCTGTCTCACCGCGTCCGCTAAAGATACAGCAGTGCAGGACTCTTGAATAAACTCTGGTATAGCATTTTTCCCCAATATTAAATTTACCAAGGTCACATGTGGCACCCTCACCAACCGGCGTGCAATAGCCATTGTCAAGGGTGCCAGCTTATAACCAACCACCATGGGTGTCCTCGCCGCCGCCAGTTCCGTCGTGATCGTTCCCGAAGCGGCAAGTGCAGCATCACAAGCCTGGTATCCAGCTCGTTTGTCTGTGCCAGATTCAAGCAAAGTCACAGGCACGGACCAATCCCGGACGGATTTTTCAATTATTGTTTGGACACTCGAAATAACTGCAGTCACAATATGGAGGTTTGGAATATCCGATTTCAACAGACGAATAGTATTGGCGAACACAGGTAAGATTCGTTGCACTTCGGATTTTCGACTACCAGGAAATACACCAAGAACCGTGGCTCCCGTGATACCGTGTTCAACACGAAATTTTTCTCCGGCCCCTGGATCTCCACCCATTGCCGCAGGGTGGCCGACATAAGTACAGGAGAGTCCCTCTTGCTCAAAATATTGCCTTTCGAACGGTAGTAGGACCATAAGATGATCGAACAAATGTGCCATTATTTTTGCTCTGCCAGGTTTCCACGCCCAGACAGTTGGAGCAACATAGTGAATGCGAGGCACGTCGATATTTCCCAGACGTCGAACCAACCGAAAAGTAAAACCGGGTGAATCGATTGTCACGATAGCTGCCGGCTGTAAACAGCGAATCATGTGAACGGTCTGACGAATTCGACGAAACAGCCGAGGTACACGGGGCAGCACCTCTACTAATCCCATTACCGATAGTTCTGCCATAGGAAAGAGGCTCTTGAGGCCTTGGGCGGCCATTTGCTCCCCTCCAATGCCAACAAACCGGATGTGATTATCACTTATATCACGCAATGCAGCCATCAAACCTGCACCAAGTTGATCACCGGATGGCTCGCCCGCAACCAAAAACAATAATGGGTCCTCCTCAATCCATTCAGTCTTCACCCCAGGCACCGTTCGACTTTCACACCCGTTACGAACATGCCGGCTAAGTCGGCATCCCTAACCAAGCGTGCACGTTCAACCAATAGCGAGGCGTCCGCTTCAATAGCAATTCCCCGTATACCAGCCTGACTTGCCTTTGCCACTGTATCAGGTCCTACAGTAGGTAAGTCCACACGACTATCCTGATATGCTTTTTTTAATTTAAGAAGAACTCCACCGTCACCCCCACGATAAAGTCCCAAACAACGTTCCAATAACGCATCTGTTCCTTCAACGGCCTCAACTCCAAGTACGACGCCGTGTTGAACTACTACAGCCTGACCTACATCGACTGCACCCAACGCTAATCCAACCTCAATCGCACGTTCAATATCTCTCTGAGCAATCGAATCTGGATGATACTGACCTAAAGGACCTAAAGGCGTACGAAGATCGGTCAAGACATCATCGATTCCTATAACGCAAAAACCTTCAAGCTCAAGCTCTTTGATAGCTAGCGATAAAATTGCTCCATCTCCCTGACTACCACCTAGCACTTTGGGAAGCATCTTGAGACCTCTCCAATCCGGCTTAACATCCCGCCACGATGGCCGCGTTACAAGACCCACCATCACTACTTCCTTGACTCGAGCCCTCTTTAGGTTGGCTATAATTCTTCCAACAGCCTCAAGACGCGCCCAACAATGCGGTATTGAAACAACTACTTCAGGGTCCGCGTTATTCTCAATTGCGACGACAAAGAAGGGACGACGTAATTTTTCACAGACATCGATGAGCTGTTTTGGAAGGCTACCACCCCCAGCAAGGATGCCAAGTTTAGGCAGCACGGTCGAGCTTGGGGCGACAGATCGCACGCGACGTATCAGCCCCAGAACGAATGAAATTGATAATGTCCATGACTGGTTCGACTCTGCCAAAACTCTCAACCACATCATCAATTCGTTCGCTCATCGTACCTTCCTCTGCGAACAATAATCGATATGCTTTACGTAAATCATGGATAACACTGCGCGAGAAACTCCGTCGTTTAAGACCAACGATGTTCAAACCTGATAAATGCGCACGATTACCCATTGCAGAACCATATGGAATAATATCATTCTCAACTCCTGACATGCCGCCAATCATTGCGTGCTTTCCTATCCGCACAAACTGGTGAACAGCGCTTAACCCTCCCAAAATCGCATAATTTCCCACCTCAACATGACCAGCGAGCGTGGCATTATTGGCCATTATTACGTGGTCTCCAAGGCGACAATCATGAGCAACATGCGCACCAACCATGAATAAACAATTGCTGCCCACTTCAGTTACCATACCCCCACCTTCAGTGCCCGGATTCATTGTTACATGTTCACGTATCACATTATTCGAACCAATCAATAGACGTGATGGCTCCCCACGAAATTTTAAATCCTGTGGAGGGTGACCGATTGATGCAAATGGCAGTATTCGATTGCAAGGCCCAAGTTGAGTAGCACCAGTTACAACAACATGGGATTCGAGTATCGAGTTTTCACCGAGGACAACCTGCTCACCCACCATACAATACGGACCTATGACTACGTTCGCACCAATTTGGGCCGCAGGTTCAACGATAGCGGTGGGATGGACCTTTGCATCCCCATTGAGGTTAGGATGTAGAGACTCGTCCATACGTTAAATTCCCATGCTATTCACTGTCTATAATCATAGCGGTAATCTTAGCTTCCGCTACCAGCGCCCCATCCACCTTAACTTCACAGGAAAACTTCCATACCTTACCGTGTTTACGCGTTTTATTTACGTGGATCAGCATCTGATCTCCTGGAATGACTGGTTTGCGAAACCGAGCCCCATCGATGCTCATAAAATAGACAAGCTTCCCCTCAGCTTCCGCCCCTAAAGATTGGACTACTAACAGCGCTGAAGTTTGTGCCATCGACTCAACAATCAACACCCCAGGCATAACAGGCGCTGAAGGGAAATGACCATGAAAATAATGCTCGTTAAAGGTAACGTTTTTTATTCCTATGGCACTTTGGTGCGGAATTACTTCTACCACACGGTCAACAAGTAAAAATGGATAGCGATGAGGGATCATGGTCATGATCCGTTCAATATCTATGTCCGGTGACCGAATGGAAGAGGTCTTTGTATCCATATCAGCTGCCCTTGCGGATCCGCTTAACAAGTCTTGCTATCGCAGCAACCTGTCGTTTCCATTGTTGAATTGGAACAGCGGGAATGCCCCCATATCTCTCTCCCGCAGGTATATCTCGGATGACGCCACTTTTTGCCGCTACCATTGCACCATCTCCCATATTTAGATGTCCTGCGACGCCAACTTGTCCCCCTAACACAACATAATCCCCGAGCTTTGTACTTCCTGCGATCCCAACTTGGGCCACTATTACACATCCCTTACCGAGCTGAACATTGTGGGCAATTTGAACCAAATTATCGATCATGCAACCCGCTCCGATAATAGTGTCAACGGCGGCCCCTCGATCGATCGTTGTGTTTGCGCCAATTCGAACATCATCTTCGACCAGTACAAGTCCAATTTGCGGCACCGGGACATGACCTGATGGATCTATGGAAAACCCAAATCCTGGCTGACCAATACGTGCTCCAGAGTGGATCATTACACGTTCACCAATACGACTATGGGTGATGGTCACGCTAGTGCCAATATGACAGTTAGCGCCAATAACAACACCTTCACCGATAATAGTATTTGCCCCGACAAAACAATTTTCACCGATTTCAGCACCGCAGTGGATCACTGCACCGGCTTCAATTTGACAATTGGCAGCGATAGTAGCTGATTTATCAACCCAAGCAGATGGACTGATACCAGGAGATCCTACTACGGCCAATGGATAAAACATCTGTGCCGCAAGTGCGTACGACTTATATGGGTTATCAGAGATTAATAATGCTACCCCACTAGGTCCATGATCCACATACTTGGGATGAACAATCACGGCCCCAGCATTCGTGTCCTTAAATTGTTGAATATATTTTCGATTATCTAAAAAACTAAGATTATCCTCGACAGCCTGACTTAACGGTGAGACATCCCGCACGATCCTATCGGCATCAATCAAGTCATTCAAAGTCGCACTCGTCTTGACTGAAATATCACGAAGTGAGAATGGCCCCTTAGGCTGGAAGAACCGTGAATCTGACATGCCGTTATTGGGTGAGTTCCTCCGATGGTACAATGGATACCACTGGCAGCCGTTCATTTAACACCGCAATTACCTCATCTGAAAATTCGTAAGTTTTTGCCACCATTAAAAGCTGTGTCTTATCCAAGACTAAAGTGTAATTTTTTTCTTGAGCAATCTCAGCAATGATTTGAATTGCTGCCACATCAATTTGTTGCATCCCATAAGCAAGCATATTTTCGAGCTTCTTATTCCGCTCATTCACATCCCGTTGCAATTGTTCTACTCTGTTGGCAAATTCTGTCTCTCGCGCAGCAAAAGCTTCCGGGGTTAATATAGCGCGTTGACGCGCGAGTTCTTCTTGTTGAGCACGGAGTCCATTTTCCCGATCGCTAATTTCTTCCCGATAAGATTTTTCCTTAGCCTCAAATTCGTTACGAAGACTTTCCCCCGCGAGAGAATCACGAATAATCTGTTGCCTATCCACGACACCAATGCTTACCGACTCAGAAGGATCACTGTCTTCTTGTCCCGCAACTGTTAAAGCCCAGGTTGAAAGGATCCCACAAAACAGTAGGAGAAAGAGATAAATTTTCCTTGGTTTCGCCAACCCACCCATAGTCATCATTACCAATCCTTAGGTTTCAATTTTCTTACTCTAAAAGAATGAGCCAACCCCGAACGAAATAAATTCTTGTTCGTCAAAAACTTCGCTACGAATCGGGCGCGCGTAATTCAATTGGATCGGACCAAATGGTGAGTCCCAAGAAATTCCAATACCCAGTGAAACTCTCAAGGATTCAGTGTCACCCAAATTTGAGGTAATCGCTTCGTCAATCTCTGTTAATGTTCCAACTGTCGAAAAAATTCGACCTCTGATCCCAAGTTCTTTTGGCAGACCAACCGGAAACGTCATGTCGCTGGTGGCCTTGTACAATAAATTACCACCAAGCGCGTTGCCGTTCAAAAGATCACGTGGTCCAACCCCAGCACGTTGGAAGCCTCGAAAATTTTGGCCCCCAAGAAAAAAACGGTCCAGGATAAGAACTTGCTGCCCCCCCAAAGCTGAGATGTAACCCACTTCCCCAACCAATGAACCAATCCACTCGAACCAAAGCGGCTTATATTGTCCTGCCTCTAGCCTGCTACGAAACCACTCGCGATCGCCGCCTAAACCTGCAAGATCATTAGAGACTCGGAAAAAATATCCTTCGCTTGGATTCAGACGATGATCCAACTTGTTGTAGAAAACCGTTTGTCCCACACTTGATAGAAGAGACTGGCTTTGGCTCGTCGTAGTGTTCCCCGCAAATGGAAGAAATTTTTCGTTCTTCAATCCGTATCGAAGCTGTTGGCTTAAATATTCCGTTAGTGGATAGCCGAAGCGAAGTCCAAAACCGAGCACGTCACGTTCGAAAGCGCTTTCAGTAAATTGATAAGTTGTATTAAATAAATCAAACCCTGCTAATATCTCACGATTCAGAAAGTATGGTTCAGTAAAACTGGCTTGAATATTTTGAGTAATTCCTGAAAGTTGAAAATTAAGGCTAAGGTTTTGCCCACGACCTAGCAGATTTCTCTCACGAATTCCTGCCGAACCTAGAAGTCCTGCATCACTTGAAAAACCGGCACCAAAACTGAGTTCCCCTGTTGATCGTTCGCTCACATCAATATTCAAAATGCTTCTATCTGGACCGCTGCCGGGTTGATTCTCCACATTAACTGAAGAGAAAAATCCAAGATCATTTATCAACTGTCGAGAACGGCGCACTTTAGCAGCGTTAAATGCATCCCCCTCCGCGAGCCTAACATTACGGCGAATTACGCGATCTAACGTGCGCACATTTCCGGTAATATTCACTCGTTCGACGTAAATTCGATTGCCTTCTCCAATGTCATAAGTTACTGAAATTGTAGAATTATCACGATTCCGTTTTACACGTGGTTGGACGTCTACAAATGCATATCCGATCTCCCCAACTGCTTGAGTCAGCCTCTGTACCGTATTCTCAATATCCGCTGCATCATACCAGTCACCTTTAGTGGTGGTCACTAGATGGAATAGATCTCCCGTATTAAGATTTGGGAGGTCGCTGTTCACTAGTATCTCGTCAAATCGATACCGCCGACCCTCCTCAACACTAAAAGTGATGAAAAATTTTTCTCGATCAAGGGTTAATTCGGCGATGGCGCCCGTCACTTGGAAATCTGCAAAACCTTCGTTTACATAAAAGCGACGCAGTAGTTCTTGATCATAATTCATTCGATCCGGATCGTAGGCGTCAGCAGTAGAAAGAAAGCGCCACCATCGACTTTGTTTCGTTTGAATCACCTCACGCAATTTACCGTTTCGAAAAGCGCGGTTCCCGACAAATACAATTCGTTGAACACCAGTCCTAGCACCTTCTTTTATCTCAAATACTAGATCGACCCGATTTTGCTCTAACTGAATAACTCGGGGAACAACTCTAGCCGAAAAACGCCCACTTCTTCTATAAACCTCAAGGAGCCGAGTTAAATCCTTTTGAACTTTAGTCCGAGTGTAAACGACGCGTGGGCGCAATTGAACCTCAGACGCCAGTGCGTCATCCTTAATGTACCTGTTACCTTCAAACGCTATTCGATTAATTATTGGATTTTCTACCACCTGCACAATAAGAGTTCGATCCTCCCGCCGCATACTAACGTCAGCGAAAAGGCCGGTTTTAAACAAATTTTTAAGAGATTCATCTATACGAGAACTATCAAATCGATCGCCAACCGCAGTTTTCAGATAAGAAACAATCGTCTCTTTTTCTATCCTCTGATTACCCACAACGCGCACAGAATTAATTGTATCATTCAACTCTTCTTGAGCGTACGCGGTGTCCGGTTTCATCTCCAGCGGCATGAAAGTTTGAATGGCAGCTATTAACAAAGTCATGCTGACAACTCGCACGGTCCCGAGATCTCTACGGTTCACGGCAACGTCATCCAAACAAACTAGAAAAAAATCGGACCACTCCTGGCCGACTTAAATCATTAACAATAGTAAAAACCATTAACGATACAATAAAAGCCAGACCTACAAAGTTAGCGTATTCCTGAGCCCGTTCACCTAGAGGTCGACCACGTATCGCCTCTAACGCATAGAATAATAAGTGTCCACCATCGAGCACTGGGATAGGAAACAAATTGATCAACCCCAAGGTCACTGACAAGATAAAAATAAAGTTAAAAAATGAGAGTGGCCCATTAGCCGCCTGGTCACCAGCCAATTGCGCGATCAAAATTGGGCCACCTAACTCCTGAGCGCTGCGCGTTCCAGCAATAATCTGTCCAAGACCTAGCAAAGTCCGTTCAATCCAAGCGTAGGTCTCACGGATCGCTGCAATTAACGCAGGGCCAACCATTAACTTCTGATATTCTTGAGCTCCAACGCTAATGCCAAGCAAACCAATTTGGTGCACATTTCCCAGATTATCAGTAAACTCGGAGAGTTGTGGTGTCGCACGCAGTTTAATCTCCAACCCATCCCGTATAACTAGAAGATCCAAAGTCTGCTCAGGCTTGAAAATCACAATATCCCGAATTTCTTCAAAGCGATCGATTCTAGTCTGATTAATTTTGACAATAGTGTCTCCAATTTGAAGACCAGCTGCAGCTGCGGCGCTATCCTCCATAACTGTTCCAATAACAGGAGGGGTGTGTGGCTGTCCATACATCACAAATATTGAAGTTAGGATCGCGATCGCCAGAACAAAATTTGCAATTGGTCCAGCGGAAACGATAGCAATTTTTTGAGCCAACCCTTTATGATGGAACGATATTTCCCGCTCTTCCTCACTCATTTTTTGACGCAACACTGTATCTTGATCGCTAGCAAAACCAGCGTCTCCAAAAAACTTCACATAGCCCCCAAGTGGAATTAGCCCCACCTTCCAACGCGTACCAGAGCTATCAGTGAACCCAAATATTTCCCGCCCAAATCCAATCGAAAATATATCAACGCGTACGCCGCATGACCGCGCAACGGCGTAGTGACCTAACTCATGAAAAAAAACCACAATACCCAAAACCACTAAGAACCAGCCTAGGTGGTGAGCAAACCCCATCAAAGATTCCATACATTACCAACCTTGATAAAGACGATATACCTGCCGAATTATCTTCAACCTGTGATCAAGTCTTTAGCGAGCCGCCGAGCTTCACTGTCAACCTCAGAGACCTCCTCAATTGTTTCAACCTTTAAAGGTGGGATCTTACATAACGTTCTTTCGACAAGTTCAATAATTTCAAGAAACCCGATGCGTCGCTCCAAAAACCCCTCTACAGCGATTTCGTTAGCCGCACTCATGACAGCCGGCGCAGAACCTCCTTCTTCAAGAACCTCACGAGCCAACCGCAAAGCTGGAAACAGTGTCTCATTGGGATGCTCAAAAGTTAGTTGACCGATCTCTGCCAAATCTAAACGTGCCACTGGCACTGAAATCCGTTTCGGCCAAGCTAATGTGAATGCGATCGGCATTCGCATGTCAGGCGTCCCTAACTGAGCCAGCACTGATCCATCACAATATGCAACCATGCTATGAACCACTGATTGCGGATGAATAAGGATCTCGATTTGTTTTTGTTCAATAGGGAAAAGATGAAACGCCTCAATCCTTTCGAGTCCTTTGTTCATCATTGTCGCGCAATCAATCGAAATTTTTTTACCCATTTCCCAGTTCGGATGTACTACTGCCTCCTCAGGAGTTACATCACGCATTTGCTGTCGATTGAAACAACGAAAAGGTCCACCTGAGGCAGTAAGGATAATTTTTTCGACCCCCTCTGGATGATTGAAGTCAAATACTTGAAATATCCCATTGTGCTCTGAGTCTACCGGCAACAAGTCGGAACCGAATTTTTTTACCTCCTTAGTCAGCAAAACACCGGCGGATACCAAGCATTCTTTGTTCGCAAGCGCCACAACTGCACCATGACGGATTGCAGCCAATGTTGGCGCAAGACCCGCTGTACCAACGATAGCAGCCATTACCCAATCAGCGTTCAGGCTTGCCGCTTCGACGAGAGCTTCAGCGCCCGCAAGTACCTCTACTCCCGAACCAGCTAGTTCACGCTTGAGATCCCGATAAAAGGATTTGTCGCTGAGCACCACCATTTTTGGTTTTAATCGGCGTGCCTGTTCAGCAAGGAGTTTAACATTAGATCGGGCCGTCAATGCCTCAACCTGATATTGACCGGACTCACTCTCAAGCATCGAAACCGTGTTGCAACCTACGGAACCCGTCGACCCGAGCACAGTTACGCGACGAGGTTCCATCTCCTTTGACCGGAATGATTGTATAGCCACCATCTGTGCCAGCCTTATCCGACCACCCACACCAGGACGGCCATCATAGGCGCGCTGGTCATTAACCCGTCGACTCGGTCAAGCAAACCGCCATGGCCTGGAATGATTCTGCCACTGTCCTTGAGCATCCTGAGACGCTTCAACCACGATTCCCCTAGGTCGCCAATTTGTGCCGTAACGCCGATAAAAATGCCCAACTGAATACCTGTCGACCACGTTTCAAAGACAAAGGCCTCAATGGACAATAAATAGGCACCCGCAATACCCCCTGCCAACCCGGCACAGGTCACGCCGCCTATCAGTCCTGCCCAGGTCTTCCCCGGGCTAATACTCGGTGCCAACTTAGCACTGTGTAACGTTCCTCCAATTAAATAGGCGAAAATATCGGTCGACCAGACTACTAAGAAAAGCCACACAACCGATCCAATACCAACCACAGGCTGACCTCTTAGCCACATCAGGGCAAGAAGTGGTACAATAATATAAATTGGACCGAAAGCAGCAAAAGGCACATTACGTTTTTTACGCCACGCTAGCAGAGCTTCCACGCCTACCGCTGCAGCAACGACAACCAACGCCTCTATATACCCAAAGAACCAGGCTGAAGCCAGCGATCCGCCAGCAAGCACTACAAACGTCATGTTCGAAAATGCTGCACCAGAGCCTCCGGTCAACCGGTTCCACTCAGATGCTAATAAAACGATTGAGGTCAATAAAAGTAAAAAAAATACCCATTCCCCAATCCACACGATAAATAAAATCATCGGTGCTAACGCCGCCGTTGAAGCGGTTCGAACAGCAAAATCACTTAACGTCACCAGACTAACCCTTAGTGCCGCCATAGCGACGCTCCCGCTGATGAAATTCCTCGATTGCCGTTAGCAAATCGGCTTTGCTAAAATCCGGCCAAAGCGTTTGAAGAAAAACGAACTCAGAGTAGGCGCATTGCCAGAGAAGAAAATTACTTATCCGGCATTCGCCACTAGTACGGATCAAGAGGTCTGGATCCGGAAGCCCGTAAGTCTCTAGGCACTCTTCAAATTTTTCCTCACTCACACATTCCGGATCGAGTTCTCCTGTAACAGCGTCACGTATCATAGCTCGCACCGCTAGAAGAATTTCCCTACGTCCTCCATAGTTTAGAGCTACAGTTAAATTAAGGTGCGTATTCCCTATGGTACGTTTTTCAGCATTGCAGATGAGTGTTTGTATTTCCCGATCAAGGCCCTCACGATCTCCGATTACCCTTAAACGGACTCCATTTTTCACTAACTCTTCGATTTCACTTTCTAAATAGAACCGCAACAACCCCATGAGGGTTTGAACTTCATCTTTAGGTCTTTTCCAGTTTTCAGACGAAAATGCAAACAAAGTTAGGTAACTAATACCCACCTCGGCGCAGGTACGAACCGTCTGTCTTACTGCTTCTGCGCCCCTCCGGTGCCCCTCTGCACGTGGAAGGGCATGATTAAGTGCCCACCGGCCATTTCCATCCATAATAATGGCAACGTGCCGTGGTGGTTCCGGCACTGACCGAGCAACAGTAATCCCCATCGCATCAAACCTGCAGGATTTCTTGCTCTTTAGTATCCAGCAGTTCACTTACCTTAGAAATAAAATCGTCGGTAAGGTCCTGTACTTCCTTCGAAATATCATGCTGGAGATCCTGCGATATTTCACCTGCACGTTCTTGGCGCTTAAGTGCCTCCATGCCATCACGTCTTACATTTCGAATAGCAACTCGTGTTTGTTCGGCATATTGATGGGCTACCTTAGCTAGTTCCTTACGTCTTTCCTCGGTTAACTCCGGTATGGGTACTCGTATCAATTGCCCTTCCGAAACTGGATTAAGGCCTAGATTGCCGTCCCGAATTGACAATTCAACAGCGTTAACCGTCGACTTGTCCCATACTTGCACAGTAAGTAATCGGGGTTCGGGCGCACTTAAAGTAGCCAGTTGCTTTAGCGGCATGTGGGTGCCGTAAGCATCAACCATTAACGGTTCGAGCAGCCCAACTGAAGCTCGACCTGCACGCAACCCCATTAAATCCTCATTAAGAACACTGATCGCCCCCTGCATACGACGATCCAGGTCCTTAAGATCAAAACCAGCCATGGCGAATCACTCCTGGTCGTCTATTAACGTATATTGGCCGGCGCCAGTAACTACAGCGCTAAACGCTCCCTTATTATGGATTGAAAAAACCAAAACTGGAATTCTGTTTTCCCGTGCCAAGGAGATCGCAGAAGCGTCCATCACCTTTAGTTCCTCACGGAGCACTCGGCTAAACGACAATCGCTCGTAACGTTCGGCATTAACATCCAAATTCGGGTCTGCCGAATAAACTCCGTCCACTTGAGTACCCTTTAACAGAACTTCACACTCCATTTCAGCCGCCCTAAGCGCCGCCGCCGTATCCGTTGTAAAATAGGGGTTACCAGTCCCCGCAGCAAAAATCACTACCCGGCCCTGTTCCATGTGATGGATCGCTCTCCGACGTATATAGGGCTCGCAGATAGCCTCCATTCGGACCGCCGACTGCACTCGGGTTGGCACGCCTTTATTCTCAAGCATACTTTGCACGCCAAGCGCGTTGATGACAGTAGCCAGCATCCCCATTCCGTCCGCGGTACAACGTTCAATCCCCGTGGCAGCGGCGCATAAACCCCTAAATATATTTCCGGCGCCCACTACAAGACATATCTCAACTCCCATAGAATGAACTTGGCTGACGTCCTCAGCAAGCCGGGTCAACGCTACTCGATCAAGACCAAACCCGCGCTCACCCATTAGTGCTTCCCCAGAAAGCTTTAGGAGCACCCGTCGATACTTAGCGTCGGCCGTCTTGGGTGATGCCTCTCTTTGCGCTATGGCTACCTCCCGAAGTCTATTTCGTGTTCCATGCGACCAATATGATCCAACGTTGATCTAAAAGGAAAGAGGCTTCAATGTATTACGGATGGCCGTCTACATGAATAATCTAGCCTCATCCCTAGTTTTCGACTTGGGCCGCTACCTCTGTCGCAAAATCTTCCTCTCGCTTCTCAATACCTTCGCCGAGCTCAAAGCGTTTAAATCCGGAAATCCGAATCGGGACATTAATTTCCTTAGAGGCCAGCTCAATTACCCTATTAACCTTATTCTCTCCGTCGATCACATAAATTTGCTCTCCCAACACCACTTCCTCGTAATATTTACGAAGGCGCCCATTGACCATTTTTTCTATAATTTCTGCTGGTTTACCCGATGTCTTGGCCTGCTCGATCAAAACGTCTCGTTCGCGCTGCAAAGACGATGGGTCTAAACTATCGCGATCAATTGCCTCGGGTCGAGCCGCACATACATGCATAGCAATTTTACGACCTAGTTCATCTAGACTTTTTGGGTCGCCCGTTGATTCAAGGCCCACTAGCACACCAATTTTACCTAAACCTTTCCCTACGGAATTATGTATGTAACTAGCAACGACACCTTTCTTAACACTAAGTGTGCAACTTCTGCGCAGGACTATGTTTTCACCGATTCGTCCCACCATCGCAATTAGTTGCTCAGCAACCGTAATCCCATCAGTGGAAAACTTTGACTTCTTTAGACGATCAAGATCACCGTTAACACTGACCGCTAAATTTGCCACGCTCCGCGCAAAATTCTGAAACTCATCGTTCCGTGCGACAAAATCCGTTTCTGCGTTAACCTCAACCAGTGCTCCGACAGAGCTATCTTGCACAACTGCAATCAACCCTTCCGAAGCCACACGGCCGGCCTTCTTCGCAGCAGCAGCCAGGCCTTTTTTTCTTAGCCAGTCAATGGCTTTCTCGATGTCGCCACCCATCTCAGTCAGCGCCCGCTTGCAGGCCATCATTCCAGCACCAGTCTGCTCGCGTAATTGCTTGACCAGGGATGCGGTAATTTCAGACATTCTTCACCCCATATTTTAGAAGATCAGTCGGGTGCCTTCTGGAACTCTGACTGCAATTGTGATTAACTTCGTTAGGCGCCGGGCCCCGCTACTTTCACCTTAATGTCTGCAGTTTCTACCGTAGTCCCCTCAGCAACTTGCACCTCCGAAGCCACAACCTTGGTGTTGTTTGTAGTCGCTGCAATTTCCTTTCCCGGCTCTTTTTTTTCATCACTGTTATTAGCATCGGGTGATTTTTGATCATCGGTTTCACCGGGCAATACCTCAGTCGGTCCGGCTTCCTCCGCACCGACGTCGACCCCACTAACTTCTAGCTCCTTTTGCAAGCCTCCAAGAACCGCCTGCGCAATAAGGTCACAATAGGTGCTAATTGCTCGAGTCGCGTCATCGTTCCCAGGAATTGGGTATTGGATATTATCCGGGTCGGAATTGCTGTCTATGACTGCGATCACCGGTATCCCTAATTTGTTTGCTTCATGTTTGGCAATTTCTTCTTTGTTCGTATCAATCACAAAAACGGCATCGGGAATACCACCCATCTCCCGAATCCCACCAAGGGCACGATCCAATTTGTCCCGCTCACGGGTTAAATTAAGCAACTCTTTTTTTGTTAAACCCAGATTTTCCTCAGCCAATTGATCATCAAGCGTTTTTAGACGCGTGATCGAGTTAGAGATCGTTTTCCAATTTGTGAGCATTCCACCAAGCCAACGGTGATTCACGTAATACTGGCCACAACGTTTCGCTGCATCTGATAAGGGGATAGCCGCCTGTCGCTTCGTTCCAACAAACAGAACCCGGCCACCGTTCGACACGACATCGTGAATGAATTCCAAAGCGCGGTAAAGCAATGGAACCGTTTGTTGTAAGTCGATGATATGCACGCCATTGCGGATCCCAAACAAATACGGCTCCATTTTCGGATTCCAACGTCGAGTCTGGTGTCCAAAATGAACTCCAGCCTCCAAGAGTTGACGCATAGTAAATGTGGGAATTGCCATCTAAAATCGCTCCTTTTCCGGTTGGTCCGCCGCGGGAGAAACTTTATTCTGACTCGTTATAGGAGAGCTAGAACACCGGAAGGCTCGTAGGCATATGCCGCCGTGGAGCCAAACCCCGCGTGAGAGATAGACTTGAACTGATGCAGACTTATCCTGCTGTGCCCTTCAAGGCAAGCGGAAAGCTTGAAATTAAATATCCAATACTTCAACCACGCCCGGAACGGATTTGAGTGCGGCACGAAAAGCCGGCGTGGCAGCATAGCCCCCAGGCAATTCTACTTCGACCTCAAGGTCATCTCGGAATGGTTGCACCACAGCCACACGCCCAGCACCTGCCTGTTCGCGCGCGATAACAGCACTTAATGCTTCCAATCTAGTCTGCAAACCAAGATAAACACGAAATCCCTTGATCCTTCCACCTCCCTGTTCCTCTAGCTTTGATATTGTTTGTGCCAAAATACGGATAGAATTTTCTTGCCGCTGGACAGAAGCCTCGATTAGCAATATCGAACCCACTTCCAGCAAATCGCGCGTGCGTGCGAAGAGGTCCGTGAAAACGGCTACCTCAAATATTCCGCTTTGATCTGATACCTCAATAAAGGCATAGCGACCACGTGCTGATGTTCGTTCGCGTCGACGCTGCACGACGACGGCAAGACGTACACGCTCGGATGTCACATGGTCGACTCTCCCTACTATGGTAGTGTAGGAAATCACGCTAAGGCGTTTGAGCAATCCACCATAGGCGTCGAGAGGATGTGCGGACAGATAAAAGCCTAGGGCGTCAGCCTCCTGACGGAGTCGTTCAAAAACATGCCAATCTTCCACCACTGGAAGAGGAGAGCTATGCACATCCGTATCAATATTTCCAAATAAACTCTCTTGACTATTACCACGCTCATTTGCAGCCAATGCCGTATGCCGCAACAACAAATCGCTAGCTCCTGCCACTTGGGCCCGATTTGGGTTCAGTACATCAAATGCTCCGGCTTTGGCTAGATTCAAAAGTTGTCGCTTGTTCATATTAACGGAGTCGAGTCGTGTGGCAAAATCAAACAGATCATCGTACGGCCCGTTGCTGTCTCGTTCCCTAACTATGGCATTTACTGCGTTTGCGCCAACGTTACGAATTGCTGCGAGCGAGTATCGAATCTCACCACCACCATTTTTACTCCCAGCATTTTCTACCGAAAAGTTCGCAGTTGAGAGATTGATATCAGGAGGATTAAGTTTAATAGCAAGCCGATCCAACTCTTGGTGAAACCCGCCCAGCTTGTCTGTGTTATCTTGCTCCAATGTCATCAAAGAAGCCATGAACTGAGTTGGGTAATTAGCTTTCAGATATGCGGTCTGGTACGCAATAAGAGCATAGGCTGCAGCGTGGCTTTTATTAAATCCATAGCCCGAAAACTTATCAACCTGATCAAAAATTATCGCAGCTTTATCCGCGGGTACTTTATTGGCTACAGCCCCGTCAAGAAATCGTTGGCGTTGCGCTGACATTTCTGATTTGATCTTCTTACCCATAGCCCGACGCAATAAATCAGCTTCCCCCAAAGTAAAACCAGATAGCGACTGAGCAATTTGCATGACCTGTTCCTGATAGATCATAACCCCATAAGTCTCACTCAAAATTGATTCTAAGGTTGGATGTAAAAAATTGACTTCCTCTCGCCCATGTTTGCGCTCGATATAATTTGGGATATTATTCATGGGACCGGGTCGATAAAGAGCAACTACCGCGATCAAATCTTCAAATCGGTCGGCTTTAAGCTTGCGCAACACTTCTCGCATCCCCGTGCTTTCCATTTGAAAGACACCAACGGTAGCTCCGGCAGTCAGCAAACGATAGGTTCTCTCGTCCGACAAAGGTATGCCCGCCAAATCAATTTCTACCCCACTTGTTTTGATCAATTTTATTGCACGATCCATTACGGTGAGCGTCTTGAGACCTAGAAAATCAAACTTCACCAATCCTACGCTTTCAACATCCTTCATGTTGAACTGCGTTACCATCATGGACGAACGCGGGTCGCGATATAATGGAACCACTTCATCCAAGGGGCGATCTCCAATCACCACACCAGCAGCATGAGTGGAGGCGTGCCGATATAACCCCTCGAGGCGCAATGCAACGTTTATCAATTGGTCAACCCCCGGCTCTTTGTGACGTGCCTCCTTTAACCTAGGCTCTCTATCAATCGCTTGTTGTAGCGTAACCGGAGCGGTGGGGTTGTTAGGCACAAGCTTACAAAGTCGATCAACCTGTCCGTAAGGCATGCTGAGCACACGACCTACATCGCGCAATACAGCCCGTGCCTGTAATTTGCCGAAAGTTATTATCTGGGCAACTTGCATAGCGCCATATTGTTCCTGAACATGCCGGATGACTTCATCACGTCGATCTTGACAGAAATCGATGTCAAAATCGGGCATTGAAACACGTCCAGGATTCAGAAAACGC
>PTKE01000026.1 GCA_002937585.1 Alphaproteobacteria bacterium MarineAlpha9_Bin6
GCACGCTCGGTTCCAAATATCGATATTGGTGCAATGATTACTGCTGCCCACCAGTGCGACTTGCTATTGGGGGGCGGTGGCCACCCCATGGCTGCCGGCTTCACGATTCAGCGCGCCAAACTTGATGAGTTTCGAGACTTTGTTGAAAAACGCGCGGTGAAGCAGGGAAGTTTAGCGGATGCACCATCACTTGGTATGGATGGTGTTCTTGCGTTGTCGGCAGCCCGGAGCGAATTGATTGAGACGTTCGACCAAGCAGGTCCCTATGGAGCTGGTAATCCGATGCCACGTTTCGCTTTTGCAAAGGTAAAAGTGGTCAGGGCTGATAGGGTTGGTAGTGGTGACCATGTTCGGTGCATTTTAGCTGGCGATGAAGGTACCCGACTGAAGGGAATAGCTTTTCGAGTGGCTGATCAGCCATTGGGTCAAGCATTACTGAATGCAAAAAGCCTTCACATAGCCGGGTCTTTGCAGCACAACAATTGGGGCGGACGCCAAGAGGTACAATTATCTATCGATGACGTTGCCTATCCTGAGAACAGTTACCAGAGCATATAAATTGTCAGGCTGACGGCCTACAACTTCGTTTTTCGATCTGGTGCGGAAAATGTTTGCTTCTAATTTAAATTTGAGGGCGTGTGGGCCCCAGATTAATTCCGAATAGAGCGATTATAAATAATGTCCGTCCGTAAGGCTATTTTCCCGGTTGCCGGGTTAGGAACACGATTTTTGCCAGCGACGAAGTCGGTGCCGAAGGAGATGTTGCCAGTAGTCGATAAACCGCTGCTCCAATACGCAGTTGAAGAGGCACAAAGTGCGGGTATTGAACAATTTATCTTCGTCGTCTCACCTAGTAAAAACGCAATCGCAAATCATTTTGGCAACTCTAATGAACTAGAGAGAGTTCTTGGTGATACCGGGAAACCCTCTTTACTTGCTAGCATCAGAGATTGCCAACTACCGTCGAGTGCCGCACAGTTCGTAGTGCAAGAACATCCACTTGGTTTAGGCCATGCAGTGTGGTGTGCACGAAAATTTATAGATGAGGAACCTTTCGCGGTAATCCTGCCGGATGACTTAGTGTTGGCTGATGAACCTTGTTTGGCGCAAATGGTTACCGCCCAGGAGGGAGTGGGTGGGAATATGGTTGCCGTGATGGATGTACCCACCGATCATACCAGCCGGTATGGAGTTTTAGCGCCCGGTAAAGTTCACGGTCGCTTGATAGAGATTAAAGGATTGGTAGAAAAGCCTCAGCCGCTGAAGGCACCTTCAACGATAGCTATAATAGGCCGTTATATTTTGCTGCCCGAGATTTTTGACCAATTGGCGGAGCAAAATAAAGATGTGAGCGGCGAAATACAGTTGACAGAAGCGATGGCCACTTTGATAGGCGGAACGCCCTTCAGTGGATTTCGCTTCGAGGGTGAGCGTTACGATTGCGGTGACAAAGTTGGCTTTCTTGAGGCCAATATAGCATATGGACTGGCCCGAGAAGAGTTGCACGATGACGTCGCTGCTGTTGTTTTACGTATGGCGGATGCACTCAAATCCGAATAGGGGCGGATCATGCGGATAGCAATGGTTGGGACCGGTTATGTCGGTTTGGTTTCGGGTGTGTGTTTTTCAGAGTTTGGTGTCGACGTTATTTGCGTTGACAAAATTCGGGAAAAAATTGAGGCCCTTTCCTCCGGTGAGATTCCGATATACGAGCCCGGCTTAGAGGAACTAGTTAGAGCAAATGCAGGTTCTGGTCGTCTTACTTTTAGTAATGACTTGGGATCGGCCGTCTCAGATACTGATGCGGTGTTCATTGCAGTTGGTACGCCAAGCCGGCGTGGTGATGGCCATGCGGACCTGTCGTACGTTTATGCAGCAGCTGAAGAGATTGCCGGTTCTTTAGTGGGGCGCACAGTAATAGTAACCAAATCAACGGTGCCGGTCGGAACCGGAGATGAAATAGAACGTCGCATTGTAAAAACGCGTCCCGACTTAAAGCCTGGTAGAGATTTTGACGTTGTTTCAAATCCAGAATTTTTACGTGAAGGGTCAGCGATAGAGGACTTTATGCGTCCCGATCGAATTGTTGTTGGCGCCCATTCTGACTATGCGCGCGATGTGCTCAGGAAGCTTTATCGGCCCCTGTTCCTCCGCGATACACCGGTTCTTTTTACTGATCGTTGCACGGCAGAGTTGACGAAATATGCATCGAATGCGTTTCTTGCGACCAAAATTACGTTCATCAATGAAATCGCCAATCTTTGTGAGGCGGTAGGGGCTGATGTTCAGGATGTGGCACGTGGGATGGGTCTCGACGGCCGTATAGGATCGAAGTTTTTGCATGCAGGTCCTGGGTTTGGCGGTAGTTGTTTTCCTAAGGATGCTGCTGCTTTGGCTCGGACCGGCGAGGATTTCGGTTCACCCTTGCAAATCGTTAATACAGTAATGGCGGTGAATACGGGGCGTCGGGCGCAGATGGCGGACAAGGTGATCGCTGCGTGTGGCGGGCAAATTCGTGGTAAAAAAATTGCGATTCTTGGTTTGACCTTTAAGCCGAACACCGACGATATTCGGGATGCACCGAGCCTTGACATAATATCTGCATTGCAGGCCGCAGGAGCGCGAATAAGTGCCTATGACCCAGTAGGCATGGTTGCTGCAAAGGGTCACGTGGCTGATGTGAGTTGGGGGAACTCTGCGTATGATATTTTGGGGGGAGCAGCGGCTCTAGTGATCATTACGGAGTGGAACGAATTTCGTGCACTCGATCTCGCTCGGATTAAGTCGTTGATGGCAGCTCCTTTGATCGTTGATCTACGCAATATCTACCGTTTAGCAGAGATGCGTGAAGAAGGCATTCGCTATGTAAGTGTGGGTCGTCCCGAGATTGAACAATGACGGGGACCGCCAGAGAGTTAGAACCCAGCATTCTTAGGGCGTACGATATTCGCGGTTTGGTTGGACAAAATTTGCGGGTTGATGATGCTTTTGCAATTGGGCGCGCATTCGCAACGATTTCTGCGGCACGGCTTGGGCGCCAGCCTAAATTGTGTGTCGCTTATGATGGTCGTCTCTCATCTCCTGACCTAGAGGAGGCATTGGTGAAGGGTTTGGCAAAGTCGGGAGCAGATGTGGTGCGTGCCGGCTTGGGTCCAACTCCGATGCTTTATTATGCGGTTACGGCTCTCGGTAGGGACGGTGGTGTGATGGTGACGGGGTCACATAATCCACCTGAATTTAATGGTTTCAAATTAACACTTTGTGGTTTGCCGTTCTGGGACCAGGACATTCAATCTCTAGGCAGAGCAATTGCCGATGGAAACCTTGCTGAGGGGCACGGTACTGCATCAGAAGTTTCGGTGGAAAGGGATTACGTGGCGCGCGTAGCTGCTGAATATCGTAGTAAGGTGCCTCTGTCGGTTGCATGGGATGCCGGGAATGGCGCCGCGGGTGAGGTTATACGCAGTCTTGTTAATTTTTTGCCCGGCCAGCATATTGTTTTGAATAGTAAAATTGATGGAACCTTCCCGTCGCATCACCCCGATCCAACCGTTGCAGAAAATTTGAATCAACTAATATCAGCAGTGATGGAGCATTCCTGTGATCTTGGCGTTGGTTTTGATGGGGACGGAGACCGGATCGGAGTAGTCGATAACAAAGGGAAAATTATATGGGGAGACCAGTTATTGACTTTGTACGCCATTGACCTTCTCCAAGAACTGCCAGGCTCCACCATTATAGCGGATGTGAAATCCAGTCTTGTTTTTTTTGAGCAGGTCACCTCTCACGGTGGCAACCCGGTGATGTGGTGCACTGGACATTCTCCGATAAAAAGTAAAATGACTGAGTTAAAGGCACCGCTCGCTGGAGAAATGAGTGGGCACATTTTTTTTGCCGACCGGTATTACGGCTATGATGATGCTATCTACGCGGCGGTGCGGTTGCTAGATTTGGTGGCCCGATCGGGCTGTTCCCTTGCAACGCTTCATGACCAATTACCAACTACTTTTCATACACCAGAATTGCGTTTTCCTTGTGATGATGGACTAAAATTTAAAGTCGTCGACTTGGTGCGTGAGAGTCTTGAAGGCTTGCAGGGCATAGAGGTCAACTCTATTGATGGCGTGCGGGTGACCACGCCTGATGGGTGGTGGTTGCTTCGGGCTTCCAATACTCAACCAGTGCTTGTAGCTCGCTGTGAAGCAGAAGACGAAGATGGGCTTGCTCGCCTGAAAGCGATGTTGAAGGAACAACTTGGCTGTTGTGGATTCGTAGCGCCCGTCTTTTAAACTTTATTTGAACAATCCCGTTTGGGCTGGACCTAATAACGCATTTGCATGTTTGCGTCGTTGGAACAATGGCGTTTGTGCAATCTTGATTTTGAACAGTAACTCAGGAGGAGGGGCTTGGAGGTGAAATTATGCAAGCTTGCGAGCGCCCAGTGAGTTCAGAGCATAGGGCCCTTGCTGCGGCTTCGGTTAGGCCGATATAACGCGCTCTGTATAGGGTGCCGACAGAGTCTGTTACGGTTGAAACTTCAGGCTGGGTATTTCCTAACAGCTCGGGAAATAATGGAGCCACGCTGTTGAGCACCCGCTCGGCTGCATCATGCCGAGAAAAGGCACCCAATTGAACGCCCCATGTTCTGTCATGGGATTGGGCGGCCATGGCATCGTTCACTGCTACGTATTCTGTTAAGACTTCGCCGATAATGTCGGCAGCGTTTGCTAAGTTCTTACGTACGGTCTTTAATGGATATTCATTGACTGCTGTCTTTATTGTTGGTTTGCGCGGTGGTCGTGACACTACTGCGAATAATTTATTGTTGCGCTCAATTCTTATAAACGCTTGGTCTAGGAGACGTCGCATCTGCGCATCGCGCCTTTTTGCGGTTTTGCCACCAAGCACAACCGCGATAACATGGTTGCCATTGTCACGAGCCGAGATCATCAGATTGTACCCAGCCGCTCGGATATAGCCGGTCTTAATTCCTTTAACTCCTTTATACATACCTAGCAGATTGTTGTGGTTACGGTACGTCCGTCCACGGTAACTGAAATTTTTGTGGGAGAAGTAATGGCCATAATGTGGGAAATTGGCGTACAGCGCCACACCTAGTACGCTAAGGTCTTTGGCCGTGGTTTTCTGTCGGCTGTTAGGTAAGCCAGACGCATTCCGAAAGCTGGTTTTTGACATTCCCAGAGATTGGGCTTGTTTGGTCATTTGCTTTGCGAATGCGGGTTCCGAGCCGGAAATAAACTCTGCCACCGCAGTCGCAATATCATTCGCGGATTTTGTAGTCAGTGCCAGTATGGCATCTTGTAACATTATCGAGTCGCCGGCTTTGAGGCCTATTTTCGAAGATGGCTGCCGCGATGCTCGCTGAGATATCGGAACCATTGACTTGAGGGAGAAAGCCCTGTCATCAAGTCCTTTAAACACCAAATAAAGGGTCATCACCTTGCACAGCGAAGCAGGAAAATTTAGCACTTGGCTATTGCGCGCGTGCAGTACTGCTCCACTGTCGGCATCCACAACATAGGCAGCATACCCCGCCTGAGCAGATGGCTCCATAAGTAGGGAGATGGACACCCCTAGCATTAATAATATTATGCGAGATGCGCGTTTGCATGTACGGAGCCAATGAGGCTTCCAGCAATTTGTGCGAGATAACATCCTGTCTCCTATGCCATCCAAATCATGTTGATAAATGATTTATTCTGGTACATGCGAATGTTTGAGATGCTACATAGAAAATACTCGCGGATTGTGTGTTCATCTATAGGTATGCAAGAGGTAGCTGTAAAGACGTTAGAAGAAATCCCTTAAAAATCCCTATATAGTTGGTTTTGCGGGATTTGGTCTTAGGTTTCACAGATAGTTTTCGACAATTAGGCCTGGATTCATTCGAATTATCCTGGTTCGTTTGTCTATCTCCATGATTAAACCTTAAAGTTCTAATATATTGCTTTAACTGGTAGAAAAAACTCCCTAGGGCCTCGATTTTGCAATGCGAAAAAGCGTGGTTGATATCTCTTATAATAACCGGTTGGTAAGTTTATGGAGCCCATAATTGCTGCATCGTAGCAAAGCCTTTAGTGTTTAAGGAACACATCCGTAGTGATGATGAGGTCTTAACTAACTCTAAACAGGTCCTTGTTTCCACGGATTCGTATGAAGCCCTCGCTACGCACACTAAGCACAAAAAAATGTGCTTGATTTATGGTTATCCGAGAGTGAGAAGCTTACCAAATTTACCAAGCTTACAGCTAAGGCGGCGGTTGAAGGGTGGTTGCGGATTTTGCTGTGCGAGTGAGACAACTGGGGTATGTTTTTGTTTCCAAATTCGTTTGGTTGACCATATTGATGGTGATTTGGTGGGCTTGGCGGTTGCTAGGCCCTTTGTTGTAGAGTGAGTTCGACCTGTTGACGCACCACTTGCAGATCTTAGCTCCCGACCCCAAATCTACCAAACCGTTAACTTCCGATTAGAATTTTCCTATAATCGCAGTGTACTCTAATATTTGTGTCCTATCCCGGTCACGGAGCCTGTCGCTAAAGCTTTAAAAATCCGTTAAGAGTGTACTGGCTATGAGTAACAACCCGTACAAAGATCAAGACAATGTATCTGATACCGGTGTTGTTACACGTGCTAGGCCCAAGACGAAAAAACCTTCTATGTATAAGGTTTTAATGTTGAATGATGACTATACTCCGATGGAGTTCGTCGTTTACGTGCTAGAACGATTTTTTAGTAAACAAAGTGAAGACGCTACCCGAATCATGTTACACGTTCACCAACGCGGGGTGGGAATTTGCGGGGTTTACTCCTACGAGGTGGCTGAAACAAAGGTTACACAGGTGATGGATTTCGCGCGCCAAAATGAACATCCTCTGCAGTGTACGTTGGAGAAAGACTAACGGCGTGCCGAGCATCGCTCTAAACGCAAAGGTCCTAAATGCTTTCACAATCGCTTGAGCAAAGTCTTCATCATTCCTTAGCCCTGGCCAGTTCGAAAAATCACGAATTTGCCACCTTGGAACATTTGTTGCTGGCGTTGACGAAAGATGAGGACGCGGCTGAATTACTGCGTGCCTGCGGGGTTAACCTCGACCGATTGCACCAGGCTCTGGAAAAATTCATTGACGAGGAATTGAGCGATTTAGTTGTGGATGGTGAGGAGGTGGAAGCCAAAGCAACAGCCGGTTTCCAACGCGTTATCCAGCGTGCAGTCCATCATGTCCAGATGTCCGGTCGTGAAGAGGTTACTGGAGCTAATGCCCTGGTTGCGATCTTTTCAGAACGCGAGTCACATGCCGTATATTTTCTTCAAGAGCAGGCTATGACCCGTTTAGATGCTGTTAGCTACATAAGCCATGGGATAGCTAAGGTGTCGGGTTCTGAGCATTCAACCGTCCCTGGTGGGTCCGAGGTGGGGGACGATGATGAATCGGCTAAGCAAGGACAGAAAGCGTTAGAAGCATATTGTATCGATCTAAATGAAAAGGCTCGTGACGGAAAAATTGATCCACTGATTGGACGACATAGCGAGATTGAGAGAACCATCCAGGTGTTATGCCGTCGTTCCAAGAACAATCCGCTTTATGTCGGTGATTCTGGAGTTGGCAAAACAGCAATTGCCGAAGGACTAGCGCGGCAGATCGTCAATAAGGAAGTCCCAGAGGTGCTGAGTAAGGCCACCATCTTTGCGCTCGATATGGGTTCACTACTGGCGGGTACTCGCTACCGCGGTGACTTCGAGGAAAGGGTCAAGGCCGTACTATCAGAGCTAGAAAATCACGACGGCGGTATTTTATTTATCGACGAAATTCACACAATCATCGGAGCGGGTGCTACCTCAGGCGGGGCAATGGATGCCTCAAACATGCTTAAGCCAGCGCTGCAAAATGGATCACTGCGATGCATTGGATCAACAACCTACAAGGAGTATAGGAGCTATTTTGAGAAGGATCGTGCGCTTGCTCGGCGTTTCCAAAAGATTGACGTTAATGAGCCAACGGTTCCTGACGCAATTAAGATCCTTCAGGGCCTGAAGCCCTATTACGAGGACTATCATGGATTGCGTTATACCAAAGAGGCACTTAAGGCTGCGGTCGTATTGTCAGAGCGCTATATTGGCGATCGTAAACTTCCTGACAAGGCGATCGACGTAATCGATGAGGTAGGTGCTGCGCAAGCCCTACTTCCCGAGAGTAAACGCAAGAAGACTATTGGTGTGCGGGACATTGAAACAGTGATTTCAAAGATGGCCCGAATTCCTCCCAAACGGGTATCAAACGACGACAAGTCGATGCTTGAAAAGCTTGAGCGCGACCTCAAATTGGTAGTATTCGGCCAGGATAGAGCGATCGGAGCACTAGCCAGTGCAATTAAGTTATCTCGAGCAGGATTACGTGAGCCCGAGAAACCCATCGGTAATTATTTGTTTTCTGGTCCGACTGGGGTCGGAAAAACCGAGGTGGCTCGACAGCTTGCGCACTCCATGGGCATTGAGCTGATCCGTTTTGATATGTCCGAATACATGGAACGCCACACAGTTTCGCGTTTGATAGGTGCTCCACCAGGTTATGTTGGGTTCGATCAGGGTGGCTTGTTAACCGACGCAATCGACCAGCATCCTCACGCTGTATTGTTACTAGACGAGATTGAAAAGGCACACCCGGACCTCTTCAACATTCTATTGCAGATTATGGACTATGGTAAATTAACAGACCATAACGGCAAAGAGATTGATTTCCGAAACGTAATCTTGATTATGACCACTAACGCTGGTGCTACCGAGCTAGCTAGGCCCGCTATCGGTTTTGGTCGCGAGATGCGCGACGGGGATGATGAAGAGGCAATTAAGCGCGCATTTTCGCCTGAGTTTAGAAATCGGTTAGACGCGGTGGTCAGCTTTAATAGCTTGCCTCCGGAAGTGATTGCTCAGGTGGTCGACAAATTTATCGCTCAGCTTGAGGCGCAACTTGCTGATCGCGCCGTGTCAATTGAACTCAGTGAGGGAGCTAGCACGTGGGTCGCTAAAAAGGGATACGATCAAGCTTACGGTGCGCGACCCTTGGCAAGGGTTATTCAAGAGTATATCAAAAAACCATTAGCGGATGAGTTGTTGTTCGGTCGGCTGGTTAAGGGTGGTCATGTGAAAGTCTTAGTGGAGGAGAATAATCTCAGCTTCGAGATCATGAATGTTGAACCACCCAAGAAGTCGAGATCGGGTGAGGGCGTGGCTGGGGGCGGCGAAACTGTTCAGTAAGTTTTGTGCGCAGTTTATGCTGGCCATCTTTTCGCGAGGATAAAATCCTTTTCCAATGCCGATGTGGTTTCGGAGGGTTTATGAACCAATCGCGCATTTGTCATTCATTATCCAGTTAAGCCCACAATGAAACTGCAGTTAAAGAAAATAATGTGACAATAATTATAACCAATTGATTTATAATAATAGTTTCAGATAAGGAATGCCGAAGTGAGATAAGGAAACTCTGTCATGACCGACCAGCCTGAAGTCACCGCAAAGCAACAGCTGGACTTGATTTGGGACTACATAAAGGGTTTTCACGCTGTTCACTTGATCGCAATCGGTACCGAATTAGGCTTGTTCGAAGCGATCAGTGAGGCTGACGACGGAGTCAAATCCGATAAGCTTTCCCAGAGGCTAAGACTGCATGGCCCCTACGTCGATATATGGTGCAAGACCGCTTGCGCCTATGCACTGATAGATATTGATGAGGAGGGACACTTGCGGCTTGCGGCACACATGGACCAATTGCTCGCAGACAAGCAAAGTCCCCGGTATATAGCTGATTATGCAATAGCGGCGACTGGTTTTTTTACGGACGATTTGCGTCGTTATCCAGAATTTTTCAAATCCGGAGAGGTCTTCTCATTCCAGCAGCATGGCTCGGATTTTTCTGCCCAAATTGGTACCATGATTGCCGGTTTTCACAAATTGATTGCGTATAAGTTATTGCCGTCTGTCGAAGGGATAGCAGCATGTCTTGGTGCAGGCGGGAAAGTACTCGACATTGGGTGTGGGGCTGGTGGATTGGTAATTCAGATAGCGCTTGCTAACCCTAATTGTCGATGTGTGGGGGTTGACGTGGATACGCACGGCATTGAGTTGGCACGAGCGAACATCGTGTCTGCTGGTGTCAAAGATAGGGTTTCAGTGGAATTGGCAGACGGTAGCGCGATTGGTCGTGAAGACGAATTTGACGTCGTGACTATGTGCGAGGTGTTACACGAATTGCCGCTCCAGGTTAGGGGCCAAGTGCTAGCCAATGCTTATAAGGCCTTAAAGCCTGGTTCACCCATGTTCATTCTGGATGAAACCTATCCTTCGCGAAGCGCGGACTTGGCGGCGCGAGAATACAACCTCGCTGTACAAACAGCGTTCAACGAGTTGATATGGGGAAATGTTGTGCCAACGGCCGAGGAACAGGATGGGTTGTTAAATTCTGCAGGTTTTGCTCGCATCGAACGTGCTCAAATCGCTACCTACCTGACCGCACTTACCGTCTGGAAATCTTGAGAAAGCTGCTTCGTAAGCGCCCATGGTCCGCGAAATAGCAGCTTGACATTTGGAACCAGATGTTGTGCGATCCGGGATGTTACCCGCTAATTGTGGGGTGAACTGCGAAAAAGCGTTAAAACATCGCGTGTCTATGGAGCCTAATGTTGGGAATCGACCGACGTTGAGCTGGAGATTCCTGGTCAAGGTGGAAAGGAAACGTCAATGTTAAATACAGTCAAACAGTGGCTCGGCCAAATCATTGAGGTCGGGTTACTCCTAATAGCGATTGGTATAGTGCTTCAAGTCTTGTTTGGCCGTATGGTCGGCTTCATTACTGGAGATATCGTAGGTAATTTAATTGCGATAATCCAGCAACTCGGGGATGGTGGCCTCGTTGGTTTGATTGCGATTGGCATCATTCTGTGGCTTTTCCAGCGGCGAGCCGCAATGTAAATTATAAGGTAACAATATTTGTATTCTGGGCGAGCGCTGAGCGCTCGCCCTTAATTTATTGGCTCCCCAGTTCGGGGACGTCATTCGTCAATTAAGTATTTGCGATCAATGTTAAGCTTTGTTGCGATTCTCATCGACGGTGTCGTTTATGCCTCATGGCTGTTCGTTATTGGCATTGGGCTTACGCTGATCTATGGCGTCATGAACATCCTGAATGTTGCTCATGGCAGTCTCTACGCATTGGGTGCTTACTCGGCAGCTTGGTTGATTGGCCAGTATTTCCTTCTCGATTATCCGGCGGCTGCGAGCTATTTGCTGATCCTAATCGCGGCTGTGGCAATTGGTGTAATTTTTGGTTTTATCATTGAACGCGGGCTGTTGCGGTTCATGTATGACCGTGACGAGGTTGTGATGGTATTAGTAACTTACGCCGTGTTTCTAATTTTAGAAGACGTGATGAAACTGACTTGGGGTGTTGAGTCCTATATGCCGTACCAGCCGCGATATTTATTGGGAAATATATCGATAATGGGTTTGCCATTTGTGGTTTACGACCTTTGCTTAGTACTTTTGGCATTGGTGGTCGGCATCTCGGTTTGGTTGGGCCTTAACAGGACGCGCCCCGGCAAGTTGTTAATAGCAGTGATTTATGATCGTGAGCTTGCACTAACAATCGGTATCAACGTAGGCCGTGTTTTCACCATCACATTCGTTATCGGATCTATTTTGGGTGCACTTGGTGGTGGCTTTACCGCACCTTTAATTTCTGTGTCACCTGGAATTGGGATAGAGATAATTGTGCTAGCCTTTGCAGTGGTCGTGATTGGTGGCTTAGGTAGCATCGAGGGGGCCGCGGTCGGTGCTCTAATAGTGGGTTTTGGGCGCGCAGCTGCTGTTCATCTTTTGCCGCAAGCAGAATTATTTGTGGTGTTCGGAGTGATGACCCTGGTGCTATTGATCAGACCGCATGGTCTATTTGGGCGTGCTGTTTTACGTAAAATTTAACCACAAATGACTCACCAAAATCGCACTGTTTGGTGCCTAACCATTGCACTAATCTTGTTGGTCGCCGTCCAGCCAGTGTTGCCGGGATGGGCAGTTAACATGATCGCAATGTCCCTCTCTAACGGTTTGGTGGTTCTGGGGTTAATGGTGATTATGCGTGCTGGTTTGGTTTCGTTTGGACACGGGCTTTATTTTGGTCTTGGTGGGTATGGAACAGCGCTGGGCGCAGTATTTCTTGGAATTACGGACGCTTTCGTTTTAGTTCTGTTAGGCATAATTGCGTCAACTTTCGTTGGGTTCGTATTAAGCTTTATGATAGCTCGTTACCGGGGCATTTTTTTTGCCCTTCTCAATCTCGCATTTTCGATGCTGCTATTTGGAATACTGGTTAACAGTATCGTCCTAGGCAGTACTGACGGATTCAGTGTTCCGGTACCATCCTATTTCGGTTATGTGCCTTCGTCGGCAGAAACACGGGTCAGCTTTTTGCTTTACGGCATGATCTGTTTACTTGTTTATGTATCGACCTTGGCTGTACATCGCTATTTGAACTCCACAATGGGATACATAGGAGAAGCGATCCGAGAGAACGAGGTTCGTGTTGATTATTTGGGTGCCTCGGTCAAACAAGCAATCATGGTTAAATATATAATTTCGGCAATCCTCGCGGGGATGGGTGGGGCTTGTACTGTTCTCTTAATTGGCCACGTGACGCCGGAGGATACGGTCTATTGGACCCGTTCCGGGGAATTTGTTTTCGTCGCGATTCTCTCAGGAACTGGAAATGTAGCAGCCCCATTCATAGGTTCGGCTATGTTTGAGTTAGTTCGTACGTATGCACTGCAGTACGCTCCAGAGGTTTGGCAAATGCTGCTTGGGGCAACCCTCCTATTGGTGATCATGTTTTTGCCCAGCGGTCTTTGGTCACTGATTCGGAGCCACGATCGCAAGCGTGAGCAAACGTGAACACGGCGCTGGAAGCTGTCGGAATTAATAAACGATTCGGGGCCGTATCGGCTGCATCGAATGTGAACGTGTCACTTGGGGTCAATGAGGTGCTCGGCATTATTGGTGCCAATGGTGCCGGCAAGACCACGTTTTTAAATATAGTGACTGGTTATCTTAAGCCAGATTCGGGCGTCATCCGGTACCGAGGCCGCAACATCACTGCTCTGGAGCCTCGCAAAATCGCCCGCCTTGGTATTCATCGATCTTTTCAAATCCCGCAGATTTTTCCGAAACTATCGGTGTTCGACAATATTTTGATTGCGCTTGGCATTGCTGGAAGTGGACGAAACAACGGTTGGCGCCCCTTGCTTACTGGGGATTCAGGAGATGCTGCCGATGCTATCTTAGTACGCTACCGGATCAGCGATTACCGCGACCGCGAAGCCGGCCTTTTGCCACAAGGGATACGTAAGTTGCTCGACATTGCCATGGCTATGGTCGGTTCGCCCAATATTCTCCTGCTAGATGAACCGTCTAGCGGGGTTAGCGCTGACGAGAAAATGCTCATGATGGACACTATAATGGACGTGCTTGGAGGGAGTGAGGTTGGCGTGCTGTTCGTTGAGCATGATATGGAAGTTGTTGCCCATTACGCACATCGCGTCGTCGCCTTTTCGGATGGGAAAATCGTCGCTGATGGTCTTCCTGAGGAGGTTTTAAATGATTCTGAGGTGCGTGGATTGGTAATCGGTAACGAGTTGCGAAGCGAGCTTAATTAGAGAATGACGCTTCTAATCCGTGATTTAGAAGTAACCATTGCAGCGGCACAAATTCTTCGTGGTGTGTCGCTTGATGTATCTTCGCATGCCATGGTCGGCTTGATTGGTCGTAACGGTGCTGGGAAGACAACCTTTCTAAGAAGTGTGATGGGGCTTATTGCTATCCGCGCAGGTGAGATGATCTATGAGGACGTCAATTTGCGCCGAGAGCCAGCTTATCGTCGTGCCAATTTAGGTATTGGTTATATGCCCGAAGACCGTCGCCTGGTCCCGGAACTTACGGCAGAGGAAAATGTGTTATTGCCCGCATGGGCAACGTCTTTAAGTGATAGTGGGGAGCGTCTTCATTGGATTTATCTTTTGCTCCCTGAGGTAGCTGCATTTGCGGACCGTAAGGCCATTGAATTGAGTGGTGGTCAACAAAAACTCGTTGCACTCGCTCGTGCGCTGATGGTGGGCCGATCACTTTTATTGCTTGATGAACCATTTGAAGGCGTGGCTCCGGTATTGGCCCAGCGACTTGTAGATGTTTTAGTGAAGCTGAAGGAGGAGGGGTTGTCGGTTTTGCTTTCTGAATCGGATGCCAGCCATTCGTCCAACTTGGTTGATCGTCTTTACATAATCGAACGCGGAAAAATCGAATTAGGATGACAGTGTCAAAATTGATATAATACTTTAAAATATTAATATAAATTAATGCTATGTATGTTTTATTTGAAAAATACCTAAGCGCCCCTGATGTGAAAATCAGTAGCTCGTTTTTGACCTAGTTGGATACCGTCGGACGCAGTAACATAACGATAAATGGCGCCGACATCATCGCTGTCTTGGGTCTCACTGAGACGGTCGATGGGGGGTTGATGGCGACGACCACGCCATTGCTGCCCGACCACTAAAGTTTTGGAATGCGAACCGGATTATCCGCTCTAGCGTTGGCGGTGAGGAGCGCATGTCAGATGCGGGGACCCCGGGTACAGGAAATCCGCACCGTTCTGGCTTAGGGGCACCTTTTGCCGTCTGATAAATTCTCGGCTACAAGGGGGAACCAGACACTCATATATGTAACAGTACATGAACAACCATCGCATTTGCGTCGCGCCGATGATGGATCGGACCGATCGTCACGAGCGTTACTTTTTGCGCCTTATCTCGAGCCGCGCGTTATTTTATACGGAAATGGTGACCTCTGACGCAGTGCTCTACGGCAATCCAGAACGTGTTTACGCATTTGATCCAGCCGAACACCCGATTGCGCTGCAGTTAGGGGGTAGTGATTTGGTGGCGCTGGCTGAGGCTGCAGCACGTGGTGCAGAAATGGGATACGATGAGATTAATCTCAATATAGGGTGTCCGAGTAAGCGGGTGAGCGTGGCACGATTTGGGGCATGTCTGATGGCGGACCCCGTCCTGGTTGCTTCCTGCACCCGAGCAATGTCTGACGCTGTTGATATTCCAGTGACCGTTAAGACCCGGATTGGAATCGATGACCATGAGTCTTACGAGGACTTATCTCATTTTGTAAGGATAGTCGCCGAGGGTGGGTGCAGGACTTTCATTATCCACGCAAGAAAGGCGATTCTCTCCGGAATAAGTCCAAAGGAGAACCGGACAATTCCGCCTCTCAAATATGAGTTCGTCTATCGGCTCAAGAATGATTTTCCGGAGCTAGAAATAGTGCTTAACGGAGGCGTCCTCAGTCTCGAGGCTGCTGCTCAACATCTCGAGCATGTTGACGGCGTAATGATCGGCCGTGCCGCCTATAGAGATCCTTACTTACTGGCTGATGTAGATCGGAGATTTTATTGCGACTCGTCATTACCCCGTAGTCGGCATCAAGTGATCGATGCACTTAAACCTTATATTGCTCAGAGGCTCGAAAAGGGGATTCATTTGTCTTGTATTACCCGCCATATTATGGGGCTTTTTCATGGACAGCCCAACGGTCGTGCGTGGCGACGACACCTTGGTGAAAATGCGTGTCGGCCTGGTGCTGACTTTGCAGTAATCGACGCCGCGATGGCCGAGTTAATTATCTAAGTCATAAGCTCAATAGTTACAGTTGGTAATGATATGAGTCTTCATATTCATCTCGATCTTGTGGGAGGTATTGCCGGCGATATGTTCATTGCGGCGCTTGCCGATGCGCATCCTGACCTGGTCGATGGATTATTAAGGGCCTTGACTGCCCTTGGTCCACCATCAAGCGTGACTTATGCGTTAAAGGTTTGCGATGACGGGATCTTGAGCGGCACTAGATTCACTACGGCTGAGCCTCAGGATCAATCAGCACACATCCATTTCCCTGTGCTGTGTGAACGCATTCGTGCGAGTAAACTTTCGCCTCCGGTTGCATCACGTGCAATTGACATCTTTACGCTGCTGGGCGAAGCCGAATCCCGAGTCCATGGAGTGTCTTTGGATAAAGTCGACTTTCATGAGGTTGGAGCATGGGATTCAGTAATTGACGTCGTCGGGGCGGCTTATTTCATAGAGACCTTGGACGCGAGTTGGTCTTGTGGAACAGTCCCGCAAGGGGGAGGCTTCGTCGGTACTGCTCATGGTGCACTTCCTGTACCTGTGCCCGCTGTTACAGCATTACTGGATGGCTTTGAATTTATCGACGATGGCATAGAAGGTGAGCGAGTGACGCCGACGGGAGCGGCGATCTTGCGCCATTTGATCACGAAGTTGGAGACGAAAACCGAACGGCGCCAACTCCTAACCTCTGGGATCGGCTTCGGAACCCGAAAGTTAACCGGAAAAAGTAATGTTCTGCGGGCACTTGTTTTTAATATCTCGGCGAGTCATGAGGGTACGGATGAAGTGGGGGTGATTGAGTTCGAAATTGATGACCAAACTGCCGAGGATTTAGCTCATGCCCTCGAGTTACTGCGGGTTATGAGCGGAGTTGTTGATGTCGTACAGTGGCCCGTGTTAGGGAAAAAGGGCCGGCTCGGTATTCATATCCAGGTGTTGGTTGCGCCAAAGCATTTGCAGGACGTTGTGGACGCTTGCTTGTCAGAGACGACCACTATCGGCTTGCGTTGGAGGTTTGAGGCACGCCAGTTCCTAACCCGCGAAACGGTGACGGTAGATGGCGCTAATGGACCAGTTAGGGTTAAACTGGTGGAACTGCCCAGTGGTGGGTCATCTGCTAAAGCAGAAAACGACGATCTGGCTGGGATAACCGGCGGCCACGAGGCGCGACGTGCAGTACGGTATCAAGCGGAGGAAAAAGCGCGTGGGCGCAAAAAATAACCGGTGCACATTGACGGTACTTGAGCGGCTGAATACGTGGTTTGATGCTGCGGAGAGGGTATCCGTGGCGGCTAGTGGTGGCGTTGATAGTACTACGCTAGCGATCATGGCGCATAGGCGGCTGGGTACGGGCTGCAAAGTATTTCATTCTGTCTCACCTGCGGTGCCGCCCGTAGCAAGTGAGCGTCTAGCGGAAATAGCAAAGCGTGAGGGCTGGCTATACGAGGTGGTTAACACTGGAGAGTTTGATGATCCAGAATATCTTGCAAATCCGGTGAACCGTTGTTTTTTTTGTAAAAAAAATCTTTATGGGACTCTTGCACCACTTGCGGATGGCGTCCTCCTATCGGGAACTAATCTTGATGATCTCAGCGACTACAGGCCGGGTCTGCAAGCTGCGGACCGGTACGCGGTCAGGCACCCATATGTGGAAGTTGGGGTCGATAAAACTGGGGTTCGCGCACTTGCCTCGGCGTTAGGATTTGAAGACCTTTCTGAATTGCCTGCAGCACCTTGTCTATCAAGTAGGGTAGAGACGGGTATACCGGTTGAGCCGAAAGCGTTACGCCTAATTGATGCCGTCGAGCGACATATAGCAGAGATGATGGACACGGATATTGTACGTTTCCGGGTTCGTCGCGAGACTTTAATTGTCGAACTGGATGAACCCAGCTTGGAGAGAATGGAAAAGGAACGACGCGCAGTGCTTGGGGCTGAAATTGAAGACATGGCCTATGCTGCTGGGTTTGATTTGCCAATCAGCTTCGCCGTTTATCGTCGAGGGAGCGCCTTCATTCAACGCGATGGCAAATGAGCAACGTAGTCACTCCGGATCTTAATCGTGGCGAACGAATTGGGCTCGATGAGGCGATACTTTGCGATAGCAAGTCTAATGCAGATCTAGTCCACATTCTTGACGGAGCTATCGAGGACGACCATTCTCTATTACTCACCAGACTTTCCGAAGTGTCGCTCGAGAGATTTCCGGTAAATATCAGGGAAAAAATTGATTATGACCCTGACTCTAAGACCGGCTTCTTGGGCCCATTGAGGGCGCTTAGCGATACTGCGTTGGTAGCCATAGTTACTGCTGGTACCTCGGATAATCACGTGGCAAGAGAAGCATCTCGAACTCTCCGCCATGCCGGTGAGGCATCGGTGAGTTTCGATGATTTGGGCGTGGCAGGTCTTTGGCGAATTTTAGAAAAAGAATCGGAGTTGCGAACTTATCCGGTCGTGATCGTGGTAGCGGGCATGGATGGGGCGCTTTTTGGCGTCATCGGAGGCTTGGTGCCTGGCACCATAATTGCCGTTCCGACTTCGGTCGGTTACGGCGCGGCGCGGGACGGAGAAACTGCACTCGCGGTGGCGTTGGCCAATTGTGCTCCTGGTATCGTTACGGTCAATATTGATAACGGATATGGTGCGGCGTGTGCAGCGCTTCGCATACTGAGGAAAATCCGCCAAAACTAAGATGTTGGGATAATGATCAGGGCTTGGGTTTGATGCGAGTGGATATAAATTTTGGGAAGGGGAGTTTGCCAGTAGAGTTGTCTGACGATTGGCAAGTGACAGTTGTTCGTAAACCGCAGATGCCAATCGAAGCGGACGGGGCATTTGCCGTGAAGCGTGCTTTGCAATCTCCTGTGGGATGCGCACCTTTTCGTGAACTGGCACGTGGATGCAGTAACGTCTGCATCTTGATTTGCGATATAACTCGCCCTGTCCCCAACGGAGTCATTTTACCGGTCCTGATTAAGGAACTAATTGCGGCGGGTGTAGAAGCAAAAGCGATCACAGTACTCATTGCGACGGGTCTGCACCGGCCCAATGAAGGCGACGAACTGGCGAAACTAGTTGGGGATCCTTGGGTATTGGAAACGGTCAATGTGGTCAATCATTTTGCGGCCCGCGATGATGACCACGTCCTAGTTGGGACGACAAATTCAGGCACGGTTGTTCGCCTTGACCGTCGTTTTGTAAATGCGGATCTCAAGATTGCCACCGGGTTGGTTGAGCCCCATTTTTTTGCAGGTTATTCGGGCGGTCGAAAAGTCATAGCGCCGGGTGTTGCCCACGCAGAAACGATCACTACTCTCCACAACGCCCATTTTTTGGAGCACCCTAAAACCGCGAACTGTGTTTTAGAAGGGAATCAACTCCACGCCGAACAATTGGAAATCGTCTCGATGGTTGGTGATGCGTATGCGGTGAACACAGTGATCGATGAGCATCGACAAATTTCCTTCGTCAATTTTGGGGAAATTATTGTCAGCCATCTCGACGCAGTATCTGTCATCCGCCGATTTGCTGAGATTCCTATCTTGGAACAATTTCCCACCGTGGTTACTAGTTGTGCTGGATACCCACTCGATCAGACTTATTATCAGACAGTAAAGGGTATGGTGGGGCCATTAGATATCCTGTCTCCTGGCGGGTCCTTGATAGTAGCCTCTGAGTGTTCTGAAGGACTCGGATCTCCGCAGTATGTTGAGGCCCAGCGACGACTAATCAGTCAGGGAGCAGATGTTTTTTTAGAGCAACTTAAGTGTAAGACCCATGCAGCAATAGACGAATGGCAAACCGAAATGCTGTTAAAACCTATGCAGCGTGGTGATGTACAACTATATGCACCAGGCCTCTCCAACGAGGAAGGAGAATTAACCGGCGTTCGTATGATTGAGTCAGTTGATCAAGCAGTGCGAGAAAGCATTAGGAAAAGTAATGACACACGAGTTGCGATCGTTCCCGAGGGTCCGTACGTAGTCCCTTTTGTTAGACCCAATAATGCACCTTCAGTTAACAGGCGCTAAAGACATAGATTATAGAGTCGCGAGAAAATACTTCCATTACAGCTCGACCTGATACCGGGATACGGCTTCCTCATTCCATTCGACCCCTGTGCCAGGTCGATCGGGGATCAAAGCATGACCGTTTTTTAGTTCCAGGGGTTCAGCAAGCACGGGTTCCGCCCAGTTCACGTATTCAAGCCAATGGCGGGTGGGAGTCACGGCCAGCAAATGGCACGAAACCTCTGGAAATAAGTGTGATGACATATCGATGCCTGCTGCTTCAGTTAGCGCCGCTGCACGCAGCCACCCCGTAACTCCCCCAATACGCTGCAGGTCTGGCATCATGTAATCGCCAGCATTTGCTCGAATCGCATCCGCCATGGTCTTGGGTCCGTAAAAATTTTCACCTAATTGGATGGGTGTTTTTACTTCGCGTGTTATCTTCGCGTAACCGAGTAAATCGTCATAACGGATCGGTTCTTCGATCCAATACACTCCTTCTTGGTCTAAAGCCTGACCGCGATGTATGGACTCTGAAACGCTAAGCCCTTGATTAAAGTCGGTCGGTAAAATTACATCGTCGCCTACGGCTTTGCGTACCGCGCGTATAGTCTGAATATCCTCTGCTAAAGTTTCGCGACCGATGCGAACTTTGACGGCATCAAAATTTCTGTCGGCTAAAAGTTCAATTGCTTCTTCTGCGACCGTTTCGGGAGAACTCAGGCCTAGCCCATTACTGTTGTAAGCGCGGATTGATTGCACCGTACCACCGAGTTGGCGGACAAGTGGCAAACCCCTAGCCTTGGAGAGTGCGTCCCAGCAGGCGATGTCAAAACCAGACGCCGCCATGGTTGCGAGGCCTTGGTGACCAGCAAGGGTGAGGCTTTTCTCAATAGTTGTATATTGATCGACAGGCGCGATGCGTTGGCCTTTGGTGGTTGCTAAAATGTCTCGCAAAATCGCGGCCATGTAGGTGGTGCCGCGATTTAAATAACCGAACAAATATGCGTGTCCCGTTACCCCTTCCTCCGTCTCTAGGTCGATCAGCAGGAATGGCGCCTTGTCAAAAGTCGCTATGCGAGTGTGGAGTTGTCGTTCCATCGGCACTACTACCGCGCGGGTTCGAAGCTCCCGAATAGTGAGGATTGGACGGGACATTTAATTAATCTACTTTATCAGAAAATTGAATCAATATGTTGCCCTGCCTCCAGAAATATCGAATACCGCTCCCGTCGAGAAGGAACAATCCTCGGACGACAACCAACTCACTAGGGCGGCCACTTCCTCAGATGCGCCCATTCGTCCAAGTGGGATTTTGGAGATCATGTATTCCTTGTGGGCATCAGTTACTTGACCAAGGATCGGGGTTTCAATCACGGCTGGGGTCACGCAATTACACAACACACCAGTTTCAACCAATTCTTTGCCGAGTGATTTGGTAAGCGCGATTACGCCGGCTTTGGCGGCGCTGTAATGTGCAGCGTTTGGATTACCTTCCTTCCCTGCGATGGAGGCGATGTTAACGATGCGCCCATATCCAGCATTGATCATTCCTGGTGCGATAGCACGGCAGCAAAGGAATACCCCTGTCAAGTCAATGTCGAGCACCCGTCGCCATTCCTTCACATCGGTTTCCCATACAGTAGCGTTATCACCTGCAACGCCCGCATTGTTGACCAAAATATCCACTTTACCGAACGCGGAAAAGGTGTTTTCACGCGCTTTATCAACGGATTTTGGATCCGCTACGTCCACTGGCACCCGCAATATTTGTCCTTTTATGCTTAGCTGCTCGGAGGCTTTATCCATCTCGGAAAGTTCTCGGTCCCATATAGCAACTTGTGCGCCCGACTCCAGCATCCGGTCTGCGATCGCATAGCCGATACCGCGCGCTGCACCGGTTACGACTGCGCATTTTCCGTTCAGGTCGATACTATTCATTTAGTTGCCTCTTCTCTACAAAGTGGATGTCTAGATACTAATTTTTCCTTGAGCACAGTGGTCCATTAAAGGCCGAGGTGTCTTGCGGTAAACTCGGTGCTCATTCAATATGAATGTTGGTCACAATACATCTTTGACAGCAGATTGCTGTAACGGCGGCTCCTTCGATAATCCGGAGAGAGTTCGCTTCAGCAGTTCTGCCTTGGTTTTTTTCAAAGTGCCGCAATGCGTCGGGCGTAGGCAATGGCCGCCAACATGCTGGAATGATGTGCGTGTCCTTTCCAGGCAATATCGAATGCAGTGCCGTGGTCAACGGACGTACGTTGGATGGGTAAGCCAAGGGAAACGTTTACGGCTTGGTCGAAGGCTATCAGCTTAATTGGAGTAATCCCCTGATCATGGTATTGCGCAACTACTAAATCGAATTCTCCATTTGCTGCGCGGTAGAATATCGTGTCGGCTGAATACGGGCCACTGACGTCGACACCTTCTGCACGCGCTTGCGCAACAGCAGGTTCAATTTGTTCGATTTCTTCCCGTCCAAAAATGCCACTTTCACCGGAGTGAGGGTTTAATCCGGCGACAGCAATTCTTGGTCGGTTAACGCCAAGGTCGCGGAAGTGGGTATTGCCGGCATGAATTGTTTCTAGGATGCGCTCCCTCCTACATTGTTTTATCGCTTCGGCAAGTGACACATGGGTTGAAACTTGAATCGTTGCTAGCTGTTCCGAGGCAAGGAGCATGAATGAGGACGGCGCTTTGGTTAAATGCTGCAGAAGGCCTGTGTGGCCGTCATATTTGTGGCCTGCCAAATGCATTGCAGCCTTATTGAGTGGCGCAGTTACTAAAACGCGGACATCTCCCGAAAGTGCCAGTTCCACCGCTTGGACTACGTAGCCGTACGCGGCATGTCCACCGCCCGCGCTAATCTCCCCATCTCGAATTGTGTCCAACTTGGGTGTATCGACCTCTACCAACCGAACCGTATTGTTAAGCCCGTGGGACGAAAAGTGGAGCCCTGCTCTAACAAGTCCATTAGCACGAGCTAGAATGGCCTCACGTCCTATGACCAATATTGCTTCCCGCTCTGTCGGGGATAATTTGGCAAGAGCACGGCATACTATTTCTGGACCAATGCCGCTGGGGTCTCCGATGGTGATTGCGATTTGCGGCATGGCTAATGTGCTCCGAATTCTTTCGGTCATGATATGGTCACTGCTACAGGTCCTCAAGCGGAGGTATTATGCGGGAATATAAAATCGCTGCCATTGGTGGTGACGGGATAGGGCCCGAGGTTCTTGAGTGTGGCTTGCGTTCGCTAAACGCCGTTGCGGAGTACGAGGGATTTGAGTTCTCCGTCGAACGTTTCCCCTGGGGCTCAGACTATTATCGTGCCTATGGGACAATGATGCCGGACGATGGGCTGGATACATTGCGAGAATTCGATGCAATCTATTTTGGTGCGGTCGGTGATCCCGAGATTCCGGACGATGTAACACTTTGGGGTCTTCGGCTTGTGATTTGCCAGGGATTTGGCTTGTACGCAAACGTGCGACCTGCAGTGATGTTGCCGGGCCTCCGTAGCCCGTTACGTTCCGAATTATCTAATAAGATAAACTGGGTGGTGGTTCGAGAAAATTCAGAGGGAGAATATGCTGGGATTGGAGGCAGGACCCATCGAGGGTTCACTGAGGAGATTGCAGTTGACACATCGGTATTCAGCCGTGTTGGGATCGAACGCCTTCAACGTTTTGCCTTTGAACTTGCTCTCACTCGCCCGGAAAAACACCTGACCTGTGTCACTAAGTCAAATGCCCAGCGTTTTGGCATGGTTTTATGGGATGAGATATTTGCTGAACTAACGCAGAAATATTCGGACATTGAGACTGACAAAGTGCTGGTTGATGCAGCAACTGCGCGCATGGTTCTTAATCCAGGCTCACTCGACGTGATCGTTGCTAGTAATTTGCACGGAGACATTCTGTCAGATTTGGCTGCGGCCTTGGCGGGTAGTCTAGGAATCGCGGCCAGCGGCAATCTTGACCCAAGTGGTAATAATCCGTCGATGTTTGAACCCGTCCATGGGTCCGCGCCAGATATCATCGGGAACGGTATCGCGAATCCTATTGCGGCAATTTGGTCCGGAGCGATGATGTGTGAGCATCTGGGTGAGGCCGCTGGGTCGTCGCGGTTGATGGCAGCAATCGCAAAGGTAGCAAAAGAGAATAAAGTTATGACGCGCGATCTTGGTGGCGATGCCAGCACTGAGAATGTCACTGACGCGATCATCGCTGCAGTTAGAGGTGATGATCTGGACCTGGAGATTTTTAATCAACTTGGGACGTAATGGAACCGACTTGCTTTAACGACAAAAGAGAAGATCTTTGTTTAAGCGCTCAATCTATGGGATGGCTTAACTCGGGTAGAGATAATTTCTGTGCAACCAAGTCCGCGAGTGCCAGCGAGGCCGTCAAGCCCGGTGATTCGATCCCATACATGCTTACCAAACCAGGCACGCCGTGTTCGAGAGGACCTTGAATTAGGAAATCTCCTGTCGCAGAGCCTTCAGGTGCTATCTTCGGTCTAATGCCGGAATAACCGGGTTGCAAGGAGTTATCTTCTAGGCTGGGATAATATCGCCGTATTGCAGTATAGAAATTCTCTGCCCGTCCCGGGTCGACGCGATAATCAATTTTGTTGACCCATTCGACGTCCGGGCCGAAGCGTACTGCACCGGACATGTCTACTGTAACGTGCACTCCGAGCCCACCAGGTTCTGGAACCGGATATATTAATCGGGAAAAGGGGTTGTGACCTGAAAGAGTAAAGTAGCAGCCACGAGCTAAGTAACGTGGCGGAATGGTTGCTGGGTCGAGGCCGGTAAGGTTTCTAGCTACTGATTGGGCACCAAGTCCCGCGGCATTGACCACGATGTTTGCAGAAACCGCGAACTCTCCATTGGATTTCCCCACGAAAAGTTCGATTTTCCCACCCTCTATCAAACCGCGCCGGACCTGGCTGTTAAATGCTATCACGGCGCCTCGGTTTTCGGCATCCCCCTGATATGCAAGCATTAAACTGTGACTATCAATGATACCGGTTGAGGGCGAAAGGAGGCCCCCGACGCTTCGGATGTTTGGCTCAAGCGACTTGACTTCGGCTTGGCTTTTCCATTCTAAGTCGTAGACGCCGTTTGCGGTGGCCTTGGTTCGTAGAGCGGTGAGGGCTTCGGTCTGGGAGTCGTTCGTCGCGACGATCAACTTGCCGATCCGTTTATGTGGTACGCCGTGAATTGCACAATAGCGGTAAAGTCTCTCCTTTCCTTCTACGCACACTTGGGCTTTGAGGCTGTCGGTTGGGTAATAGAGTCCGGCGTGAATAACTTCGCTGTTGCGTGAGCTCGTTTGTGTCCCGATGGTGTCTGCGGCCTCCAGGATAATTACTTCATGTCCCGCCAACGCCAGGCGCCGTGCCACGGCGAGGCCAACTACGCCAGCACCGACAACTATACAGTCAACTGACTCGCTCATGTTTGGACTATGAGAAAATGCACGAGCAACTCTTCGTATTGACTATTTCGGATGTCATCGTGGGAGAATGGAAACTGGATGTCGGAAATTGTCATTAATCTAAACACATGGGTTCGTTCAAAGCTGTAGTGTTGTTTCAGAAAGAGGTCATTTAAGTTCGCGGGTGCGAGCTCGGTGCAGTTTATGTAGAAGCGCTAAGAGGGCTGTCCTCTGTAAAGGGGATGGTTGATTTTGGGGTTACATCACTGAAATAAGATAAACTGTCAAAGAGGTAAGTGTCATCAGTAGCTGATAGGCTTTCAGTCAATGTCGAAGAAGCGCGATAAAAATGTGCCCATCAAAACAGGTGGCGCAGAGGTCCAAGCCTTCTTGGCGAAGGTTGTACAGACCCCTCATTTTCCGGCGGGAGGAGAACATGGGCGTTTGATTTTCGCACTTGATGCCACCGCTAGCCGTGAGCCAACGTGGGATGTTGCCTGTGATATTCAAGCCGAAATGTTCTCTGAGACGGCTTCCCTGGGTCGGCTTAGCGTACAGCTAGTGTATTATCGCGGATTTGGCGAAGTCTATCGCGGTCCCTTTACCGATAATTCTTCTGCACTACTTAGAGATATGGTCGGCGTCTACTGTTTGGGCGGGCGCACTCAGATTGCTCAAGTGCTTGATCATGCCCTGGTTGAGCACGGTGACAAACGTGTCAGTGCCTTGGTTTTCATCGGGGACGCTTGCGAAGAGAATATAGATGAGCTGTGTCATACGGCTGGCGAGATGGGCATGCGCAGTCTCCCGATTTTCATATTTCACGAAGGTGATGACGTAATCGCAAGAAGGGCCTTTGAGGATATTGCTCGATTATCGGGTGGCGCCTACTGCCAGTTTGATTCGGGAAGCGCTAAGATTCTTCGCGAGTTATTGGCGGCGGTTGCCGTATATGCGGTTGGTGGCCATCGGGCCTTAGAGGATTTCCATGACCGGGCTGGTCGTACGCTGTTGCGTTTGGCCGCGAAAAACGGTCGTTGACGTGATCGGTATGCAGTGACCTATCTCGCGATCGGTGCCGGGTTTTTATTCTTGTTTATGATAGGCATCCGCGCGTTTTTGTCGGCAGATCCTGTTGTACTTGCAAAGGTTCTCCGCTGGTCTTTGATCACGGTGGGCGTCTTCCTGGCGTTGTTGCTTTTCTTTCGGGGGCAAGCTCTGCTCGCCGCTGCGCCCGCCGCTGTGGCAGCAATCTCCTGGCGTCTATTACGTGTGGTGCCCATGGGACTTTGGTTTCGACTTTTTCAAATGGGCCGGGCGCGGTCTCGACAACGCCGCTACGCTGCAAGTGCAAGTTCTCGCGCTGCAGGAGGCGGTGAACGTTCTACCGTAGAGTCCGAATGGTTGCGCATGACCCTTGATCACGCCACGGGGGACCTTTCTGGTGAAGTGGTGAAGGGCCCTTTTTCTGGCCAGCAACTGGACGATATGGATGAGGAATCTCTACAGCAGTTGTTTGGTGAGTGCTGTGCGGACGAGTCAACGGTGCAGTTATTGGAAAGCTATATCGATCGACGGTTAGGGCCGGACTGGCGCGATACTTTTGCTAAGGATGGATCCTCGCGGAGGCCAAATAGCAGTGATATGGGCCGTGATGAGGCGTATGAGATTTTGGGCTTGGCACGTGATTCCAGCGAAGCAGAGATCAGGGAGGCCCATAAAAAATTGATGATCAACAATCACCCGGATCATGGCGGATCGGCCTATCTCGCCACGAAAATCAATCGTGCTCGCGACGTTCTACTTGACGAGTTAAATTTTTTTAAACGGTGATGTCTGCCAAAATTTAGGCTTGGATTATGGTGTTTGCGAGATTGGCTTATCGGAGCAATTGACGACCGGCGACGTGCTTCGTATATAGCCAATTGTACGACCCCTTCGTCTAGCGGTTTAGGACACCGCCCTTTCACGGCGGCAACACGGGTTCGATTCCCGTAGGGGTCACCAAACTTGCCTTTATTCAATTTTTTGTTGCCGCTGCTCATCGACTAAATTTTGGGCTTTCGAAATTTCAGCCTCGCTCATGAGAGGCATCAATAAACGCAAGTTTCCAGCAGCCATGTTGCTCCCTTGATCTCTAGCTTGTGACCACCAGACATAGGCAGAAACGTAATTCCGTGCCACACCTTTGCCGCTAGCGTACAACAGACCAAGATTTTGCTGTGCATCCAGATGGCCGTGTTCTGCGGCCATTCGAAACCATTTCGCTGCCTTGTCTTCGTCTCTGCCTATTTCTTTTCCATTAAGGTAAATATAGCCAAGGGTAGCCTGGGCATCCGAATGACCTTGCTCGGCCGCTTTTTGCCACCAACCCACCGCTTGCAGGTAATCCTGAGGAACGCCGTAGCCGTAGAAGTACATTGATGCAAGGCTATTCTGGGCAGAGCTATAACCTTGTTCAGCAGAGAGCCGGTACCATCGCACTGCCTCGGTATCGCTTTGCGGAACAGGGGTGCCATTTGCATACATGCGACCTATGATAAATTGGGCTTTGGCATTACCTTGGGCTGCAAGCGGTCGCAACTCGTCGTAAGCGGAATCGTAATCGCCTTGGCGATAAGCCGTTACCCCTTCTTCGAAATCTGCCCACGCCGTACTAGCCACTAACAAAGACAGTGTACCGATTAGAGCAATTAGATAAGACATAATGGACTGGACTGGCAAACTAGGCTTACAACGGACGAAGGGAATCCCTAGGGCCGATTTTAGACTATACCTTAGGTCTTGGGCTCATTACTATAGACACAAAGAACAAACACGCATGGCACTCTAACATCAGTTGTTGAGTATTTTTTCAGGGCAAATGCTAAATATTCTGAAATGTTAGTGATGACTGTCACATAAAATGGACGTTTTTTTGTTGATAATCAGATCCAATAGTAGAATGACAGTCCGAATACCACGCGGATACTTGTGAAGGTAGTTTTAGTAACGGGAATAGAGGGTTTGTATCCTAAACATTACTCTCGAGGAGGTAGGTTATTATGAGTGATACATTTGATGATGGTCCAGGAGGTCCAGGAGGTCCAGGCGGACCGCCTCCCGGTGGTGACATGGGTCCAGGCGGACCGCCTCCCGGTGGCGACATGGGTCCAGGCGGACCGCCTCCCGGTGGTGACATGGGTCC
>PTKE01000027.1 GCA_002937585.1 Alphaproteobacteria bacterium MarineAlpha9_Bin6
GTTGTGCATCCACGTTCCATTCATTCGGGTCAGGTTCTCTGGGTGGGTAACATTCGATTTCCTGACCTTGGTTAGTGCATCAACCATATATCTGTCATTGGTTGCATTGACTGATTGGTTGAAGTTTTTGGAATCCCTTTCTACTCGACGAGATTCCATCTCCTTCTGTTGATTTTGTTTGAGTGTCTGTTGTTCCTCTCTCCGTCTTGAGACATCGAGAGAAACCAAGGTTTCTTTCTCCATAGAGTTATTTAGGTGTTCCGCATCCCAATCTTTCCGATAAAGACACAGATTTATCCGCAATCCGTTCTCTCTTGGACTTCTTTGATACCTTCTTCTTCCGCACCTGTTTCTTCATAGTGTTGAAGGTATTTGCGTGGGTATAGGTGATTGCATCTTGTGGTGGGAGTTCATTTTGTGGAGACACACTCTGGGGGAATTCATTCTCAGTCTTCATTCTTGGAGGTGGGTTAACCCATCTATTCATCTGCACAACATCTCTCTGCGAACTCCCTTATCTCTTTCTCGTTCATAAGTGTCACTGTTGGTTCACCCAGATATTCAACCTCACAGTCTTTGGGTTTGATGTCAGGAAGTGTCTCAGCAATCCAATTTAGAATGTGTTTTGAGTAGGTGAGTCTTCCGTATCGGTTATCCATACCCTTTTGCAACATCACATCCCTTTCGTTTCGTCCAAATCGAACTTCTTCTGAACGTGTCCTTACAATAATCTCTGTAATGTTTTCATCTTGGGGAGTGGTAAATCGAATCTCATAAGGGAATTCAACCCTATAAGGACGGTATGGATTTTCTAGGTCTTCCAATGTCTTTTCTAGTTCGTTCTTTTCCATTGTCTTTAAGAGGTGAAAGAGTGTCAGGAGAGGGATAACGAGGTTTGTTGTATAGACGTTTACCCAAAGCAAGGAGACTGAGTGTAATCCTGTTCCCTAATCACGAATTTCAAAATCAAATAATGAAGATTCCTCCTGACTCTCAATCGTAATTCTATTTAGGGGATATTCTGGAGACACTGAATCTAGGACTCCTTGAACATAATCTTTGGAATAAGAACTAAGTCCTAATTTCCTACAGTCCTCATTGATTTCTTTAAATTGATTTTTCCAATGTTGAATCCAGAAGAAATATCTATGTGCAGGATTCAATTGATGGGAATGATAGTAATTGTCATAAGGATTATCGAAGTGAGAACACCAACAATTATTTGGACTACAATCATCATCTGAATCGAATGAAGTCCCTAATCTAATTTGATACATCTTGAACCTCCTTCTTATTATGATTCTTGAGGTAGTGATTTCTGGACATACTTAACCCCCCCCACAGGAGGAATTAGTATGTCCATCTTGAGTCCAGTGACTCCGAACACATTGCATCAGGGAAACTTGTTGAACCAATACTACTACGTTTGAAATTCTCGAAGTTGGGTGGGTAATCCGATATCCCATTCACTCACTCCACTGGGGTCTTCCAAATCCGAGTGAGTTCTTTCTCTACTTAAACTACGGTAACGATTTGGTGCAGATACAATTACAGTCCAAATCGTTTGAGGGTGATTGTGATGTTCCCTCGTCCTACTGAAAATATTTCACCACCCATATTCAGTTTTGGTGGTAACTAAAATCCTACCTGTCACACAATCCTTTCGGGAGTGACTTTCGTATTCTTTCCTCTGCACCAATCCAGAGTTCCGTTGCGGTTCGTTGTCCCACGATTAACGGAGGTAATATCTAATAGACCTACCCAAGTCGTTTTGGTGTGTCAGGTCTATTTAGACAAACGTATCCCTTGAAAACCTCATATGAGTAAAAAAAGTTTGAAATAGGGATATGGATAACGAATTAGGGGGTTTGGTATCCCTCAGAAGGGATATATTTTCTCACTGACCTTCACATTATGACGAGTTCTCGTTTTAGTGATTTGTGTTGCAACTAACCTATTGACCACCTGACCGTAGTGTTTTTCCAACATATCTACTGAAGTTCCCATTTGTTTTGCTAACAGATATGGTGACACTTCTTCACCCAACCTAAATGTTGCGTAGGTATGACGTAGGGAATAGAGGGTTCGTTTTCTTCCCATAGAATCGTAAGTCAGATTCAAATCCTTTAGAAGATTAACAAATCCTCTTCTCATAGACTCTAATGGTTTCCCATCTCTGTGACAGAACACAAAACTATCTGTGGAGGGGTGTGAATTTAGTTCCTCCTTCCTGTGGTCGTATAACCGCATAAAAAACACTTCTGTTCCCTTGTTGCAGACAACCTCTCTTATCCCAGTTTTTCCTCTGGTATTGAGAAGAACCCTTACCTTGGATTCATCCTCATCATAGTTTTCCCTCGTAACGTCTTCCCAAGTAAGATGTCGTATCTCACCAATTCGGACTCCGCAGTTTGCGAGGATGAGGACAAATTGTTGCAAGTAGAATCTATCTCTCGCATTTGCACCCCAACCTTCCCGCACTCTCTTACGCATCCCTGCAACCAGTTTTCGGTAATCTGATATTGAAAATGCAGGTCTTCGCACATCCTTGTCTGCGGGAGGTCTTTTGATTTTCAACTCCCTGAGTAGATAACCCCTCTCAAATGCATATGCGAACATCACGTTCAGTAGAGTGCACTCTTTCCTCAAGGTGTTGTTTGAGGGAACAAATAATTTTCCGTTCTTGGTGGAAGTGTTTCGTCTGTAAATCCAATATTCCTCAAAATGATTCTGTGTGAGGGAATCTATTTTCGGGTTCTTTTTTTCCTTAACGAAAAACGTCGAAGGATAGTTACCGATGCGATTGATTGACCACTTCACATACTTCGGGTCTGACTCGTTACTGACTTGTGGGTAATGCACCTTCCATTCGTCGAATAAATCCTTGAAGGATTTCGTCAGAAGTGTCCCACCACTTTTTACCCTGTTATAGAGTTCATCAAATTTATTGAGTGCAACCTGTGTTGCCCGACCTTGGTTCGACTCTTTTGTTGTTCCCCGAAAGTATCCTCTGGATGAGAGGAGAGGAATACGAATCCGCATATGGAAGACATCGTTGATGGTTCCATCACGGTTTGGTCTTCGATAGATGACAACCGCACCATCACCTCTGACATCAATTTTATCGTTCACATATGACAATCACCGAATCCTCACAAACGTGCACACACGGGAAATTGCTCTGTGTGCATATTGTGTGCATACGGTTTTGGGGTCAAATGGAAAATCGATGAATTTCTAAGTCATTGAAAATACTGGATAAAATGGCGCACCCGACAGGATTCGAACCTGTGACCTCTGCCTTCGGAGGGCAGCGCTCTATCCAGCTGAGCTACGGGTGCTCCGGGATTTGTGTTTCAAGCTATATTTTTGATATTCACCCTATTTCCATTCAATTGTGAAAAATACACTTAGTTAGCCACCTTGCGAGTGATTTCTAGAAATAGATCTTCTAAAGCCGGTTCGCTGACTGATAAGTCGGCGACTGATAATCCAGCCACATCTACAGCAGTCAAAACCTTTGCAATTGCCATCTCGCTGGGGCGGTATCGGATTACCAGAGTTCGCGCTGACTCCAGGCGAGCTCCCATGTCTTGAAGTGAGGCTGGGATTTCGGCCAAGGGTTCGGTGACGGTAATAGAAATTTCCTTGCGGTCCAACTCTCGCACGAGCTTGTTGGTTTCGTCACACGCCACCACATCCCCGTTATTGATTATTGCTATACGATCACACATTCGCTCAGCTTCCTCGAGGTAATGGGTGGTAAGTAGTACGGTGATGCCCTCGGCGTTGAGATTGCGAACATAGTCCCAGAGTTGGGCGCGCAGCTCGACATCAACCCCGGCAGTTGGTTCGTCGAGCACAAGTACCGGGGGTCGGTGGACCAGAGCTTTGGCCACCATCAATCTCCGTTTCATGCCGCCGGAGAGCCGCCGTGTGTAGGTTTCGGCTTTATCAGCTAGGCCAAGGGCGACTAAGATTTCTGCCGTTCGGCGCTCGGGCGCTGGCACACCGTAATAACCAGCCTGTAATTCCAGGGTTTCGCGTGGAGTAAAAAACGGATCAATCGTTAGTTCCTGAGGTACGATGCCAATTGCGGCGCTAGCCTGACGTCGCGCATGGTCAATATCGCTTCCCCAAATTTCAACCGTTCCAGAGCTCTTATTCACAAGATCAGCAAGTATATTTATGAAAGTGGATTTGCCGGCTCCATTCGGTCCTAACAGGCCAAAGATGGAACCGCGCGGAATATCCAAGTCGATGCCCTTGAGCGCTTCCACCGGATCATTGCCACCCACGGAATAGGTTTTCCAGAGGTTGCGCGTTCGAATGGCAAAATCGGGTGTGACGTTATTAGCGTGCATGAGTAAATAGGTGTGCTTGGGGTTCTTACTTGCGTGCAACAAGAAGACCGATATCATGAGCGGCCGCATTTCGCCACGGCGCATGCGCTGTTAGTTTGTGTAAGCGGGATATTTCCATATCTTGGATCCTATCGAAACAATTCTCGTGGATGACTATACCGTCGCGTGTGATGGAGGCGAGGGCCCGCTTGGACATCCTAGGGTTCATTTAAAGGTGGGGCATGTGAGCGGGATTGATTGCCCGTACTGCGGACGGCGTTATGTCCTCCGAGATGATAGCTCGACTGACGGTTGAATGGAGTTGCGAACATCTTTGCGTCATGAACGGGGCAAATAATGGCTTAGCTTTTGCCAAGTTGGCCGCCACTCCAGTATCTCCGCAAAACAAGCGCGCAAAGGCCGCCGATGGTGGCTGCGATGGCCATCGCAAAGAACGCAACACCTTGATAGTTTTCGTACAGATTGCCGGCGGCAGTCATCATAAGCGCTGATGCAACGCCTAGGCCGAGTGCCGAGTAAAGCGCTTGTGCCGTAGCGGCGCTGTCTGATGGAGCTGCCCTCTGTATAAAATGGAGTGATGCCAAATGTGTTGCTCCAAAGGTGAGTCCATGCAGCACTTGCACTATTGCGAGTGTGACGAAATCAGTAAAAAAGCCTGTTGCTGTCCAGCGAATCGCGGCTGCTGAAGCTCCTATTAACAATAGTCCTGTTACCCCCATCCGTTGCACCACCACACCACTGAAAGCAAACAATAAGACCTCTGCAGCCACACCTTCCGCCCACAAAAGGCCGATTGCGCTCTCACTTAAGCCTGCGGCTTGCCAGTGAATTGTGGAGAATCCATAAAAGGCGGCGTGACTTCCCTGTATCAGACCAGCGGACGCGAGAAACAAGATGAAAATGGGGGATGTGAGTAATCGTCGAATTGGCGCGTGAGCGGTTGTTGGCCTTGACATGCGCACGTCAGGTAATAAGAGACACGAGAAAACTATGCTCACGCACCCGATAAGAACCAAGGGCACGACTGCGCCTTCGGTGCGCTCAGCCAGCCATAGGCCGCCCCCCCATGACGCGGCGACGAAGGTAAGGGATCCCCAGAGCCGGATCCGCCCATAATCGAAGCCGCGATCCTGGGCCACGCTCAGAGTGGTTGTCTCGGCGAGTGGCATCATCGGCGGAAATGAACAGCCCAGCAAGAATGAGATGACCGCGAAAGAAAAAAAATTGCTGGCTTGAGTATACAGCGAGAAACTGGCCAAGGTCATAAACGCCAACCCAATCATAAATGGCTTGCGTCGACCCAGGCGGTCAGCAGCCTGCGCTACCAGTGGGGCGGCTATTACCCTGGTCCAAGTAGTGATGGATAATAAAATTCCAATCTCAGTGGGTCCCAGCCCATTGCTGCTCAGCCACGCTGGCCAAAAAGGCATGTAGACGCCAATCACAAAAAAAGTTGTGGCGTAAAAGAGCGCAAGACGTACCCTCAGTGAGGTCGGCCAGCGGCCGAGAGCGATTTTTGTTCCGGGTTCCGGGGTAGAAGGGGTGTTTGTCTCCATGAGCCGCACACCATACAGCGCTTTTATGTCGCAAACGCCGCCCTCCGTACCAAAGCTTGCTCGACTTGCCTGTTTAGTTGCGGCATGGTCGAGCAAGTTTACCGGGAGACAGGCACATGGCTGACACGCAATCCATCACGCACCTTTGTCTGGTTGATGGATCGGGATTTATCTTTCGTGCTTTCTATTCACTTCCCCCTCTAACGCGGCCAGATGGTACTCCCGTCAACGCTGTACTCGGCTTCTGCAACATGCTGTATCGGCTCGCGCGAGATACGGAGTGCGACGGACTGGCGGTGCTCTTCGATACCGCACAACCCACATTCCGTCACGACATGTATTCCGATTACAAAGCAAATCGCGATGAGCCTCCGGAGGAGTTGATTCCGCAGTTTCCTATAATTCGCGATGCGACACGCGCGTTTGGTTTTCCAGCAATAGATCAACCTGGTTACGAGGCGGATGATCTCATCGCAACCTATGTTCGTCTGGCGCGCGCGCGTGGTTGGAGAGTAACGATTGTGTCCAGCGATAAAGACCTGATGCAACTAGTCGGTGATGGTGTGAACATGCTCGATCCTAAGACCATGGCGCATATCGGATCGGCGCAGGTTGTCGAGAAATTCGGTGTGCCACCAGACAAAGTGGTTGATGTCCAGGCGCTAGCTGGCGATTCCACCGACAATGTGCCGGGAGTGCGTGGTATTGGTATTAAGACCGCAGCGCAGTTGATATCAAACTATGGGGATCTCGACAGCCTGCTTTCTCGTGCAATAGAGATCAAGCAACCTAAGCGCCAACAAGCTTTGGTAGAACAAGCGGATATGGCACGGCTCAGCCGCGAACTGGTACGACTGAAGGACGACGTTCCGGTGTCAGAGGAAATGGATTCGTTTGCGCTATCGCCGCCTGACCTTAACGTATTACGACCCTTTCTGTTGACGCAGGAATTCAAGTCTCTATTGAAGCGCATTGAGGGTGAGCTAGGTGTTATTGCCACCCCTGACAGCGTTCCGAGTATCACGTCTAGTATAACTCGTTCCTATGAGCTTGTTCAGACGGTTGAGGACTTAATCCGATGGGTTGAGCTTGCAACTCGTGCTGGTCGTGTTGCTGTAAACACGGAAACTACCTCGCTGGATGCGATGAGCGCTACACTCGTTGGTGTATCGCTGGCGATTGAGCATGGTCGTGCCTGCTATATCCCGTTGACCCACAGAGTTTGTGATTTGTCCGATCAAGGTTCGCTCGATAAAACGAAACGGAAAGAAGCCAGTTCCAAACAAATTTCACTCGAGAAAGCGACGGCATTACTGAAGCCGTTGCTCGAAGATCCATGTGTATTGAAAGTAGGACAAAACCTTAAATATGACATGGTGGTGTTAGGTCGGAGCCCCTACGACATCCACATACATCCAATCGACGATACAATGATTATGTCCTTCGTGCTGGACGCTGGCCGAGGCAGTCATGGCATGGACGTACTTTCCCAACAGCATCTCGACATCAAGCCGATTACATACAAAGAAGTGGTTGGTACAGGGAAAAACCAATTGACCTTTGATCAGATCCCGCTGGAAATTGCTTGTGACTATGCAGCGGAGGATGCAGATATCACTCTACGCCTTGCGGATTTTTTTGGGCCACGCTTGGTGTCCGAACAAATGGCTACGGTCTATCAGACTCTAGAACGCCCTCTGTCTCCAGTGTTAGCAGAGATGGAGCGGAGTGGAATAGTGGTGGACCGTGATGCTCTGGTGGGACTGTCGGAAGATTTCGCCGGTCGCATCGAGGTGTTGGCGGACGAAATCTATAAACTTGCCGGTCGCAAATTTATGATTGGCTCGCCGAAGCAGTTGGGGGAGGTGCTATTCGATGAGATGGGTCTCTACGGAGGAAAAAAAACCAAAACTGGCGCATACGGCACGGGGGCTGACGTCCTTGAGGCACTTGTCTCCCAGGGCCACGATTTGCCCAGCCTGGTGCTTGATTGGCGTCAATTAAGCAAGCTTAAAAGTACCTACGCTGATGCTTTGATCGAGCAGATCAACCCCAGCACCGGTCGTGTGCACACCTCCTATTCCATGGCGGGCGCTGCCACTGGGCGACTCTCCTCGACGGACCCTAATCTTCAGAATATTCCAATAAGGACAGAGGAGGGGAGAAAAATCCGGCGCGCTTTTATTGCTGCGCCGAACCATAAGCTGTTGAGTGCTGACTATTCGCAGATAGAGCTAAGATTGCTGGCTCACATTGCCGACATTGGCGTATTGCGTGATGCCTTTAAGAAGGGCACCGATATTCATGCGCTAACCGCCAGCCAAGTGTTTGATGTGGAACCCAATAATGTGGATCCATTGATACGTCGCCGTGCGAAGGCGATCAACTTTGGAATTATTTACGGACAAAGTGCGTTCGGCTTAGCTAATCAGCTCAACATTCCTCAAAAGGAAGCCAAAAAATATATTGATGCCTACTTTGAGCGTTACCCTGGCATTGCGGCTTACATGGACCGTACCAAAGATTTTGCGCGCTCTCACGGATTTGTCGAAACGATATTCGGGCGACGATGCCATGTAACGTCCATTGCAGATAAAAATGCCGCTCGACGCAACTATGCTGAACGCCAGGCGATCAACGCGCCGATTCAGGGTTCAGCTGCGGACATAATCAAAAGAGCGATGATTAGAATGCCAGCCGCACTCGCGAATGCCGAGCTCGGCGCAAAAATGCTCCTTCAGGTTCACGACGAACTTTTATTTGAGGTACCAGAAGCCGAACTCGACCGGACTATCGAGGTGGTTTCCGCAATCATGGAGTGGGCCGCATTACCAGCGCGTGAGTTGCAAGTCCCTCTTACGGTAGATGTGGGGTGCGGGAAAAACTGGGCAGAAGCTCATTAAAATTGAAAGATGATAGTTAGAGCTTGCTGTTACTGTATTAATCAGTTTGAGATAGTTGCCAAATTTTTTCCTAAATGAACTGTTTAAGAAAATACCGCTAGCACGCCGGTATTAAGTGCAGAGTCGATCGTGGAAAATTTCTCCGTTGGGAAAACCTTGCTAAGAGCAAGCTGTTACCATCGGGATTGAGAGCTGACTGAATAATTCTGATCTCATCAGAGTTGCTGTCACCCTCCAACCCAGACGTTAGTTCTAGCCGGTTACTACCTAATCAATTGTGTTAGGCAACTGCAACGTAATCCGGTGTCAAAGTTGCTACTGTACCAAAGGAGTTGAGTTTACCATGTTGTCATTGGTCTGGCAGTTCAAGATTACTATTTTTAATCGGTGCCCTGAAGGTTGCACACGGCCACTGCTTTCTAGGCCTTGTGCTGTTGGGCTGCGCGGCCTAGCTTTCGGGCCACATAAATCAGACCTTCAATGATTGTTGTTCTACTATGACGCTTCATCAACTGCGCATTTTTTGGGCTGTTGCTCACGCCAAGTCCTTTACTAAAGCAAGCAAGCTTCTTGGGTTGGCCCAGCCTTCGTTGTCCCAGCAAATCTCAAAACTTGAGAAAGATGTGGGCGCGCAGTTGTTCAATCGTGATCGGAACCAGATGAATCTTACCGACGCAGGGAACTTCCTGGTGCGTAAGGCTGAATTGATTCTATCAAGCGTGGAAGAGGTGACGGTGGGCCTTAAGGAGTTTTCTGAAGGTTCTCGGGGAGTGATTGCAGTTGGTGCGCTCAGCTCGATTGCGCGAAACTTGATCCCTAGTGCGGTTCACAGGCTGGCCGCGATTTTTCCAGATGTAGAACTCGACATTCACGAAACAGCGCCCGCCGAAGCCCTCGATCTACTTTATGGGCGGCGCTTGAAGATTGCTATGTTGGCAACTGACTCGATTGCCAGTTCGAGTTCTTCCTTTCATCAAACTTCTATTGTCACCGATCCTTATGTTTTGGCAGTGCCGCGAGGGATCGACCTATCAAAAATTGAGAATGTCGAGAAGGATTTGGCAACCCCGGAGCGGACTGTGATTAACAGCACGATCCAGTTCAATTTTGGTAGCCAACACAAGCGGCGGATTGAGGAATGGTATCAACGTATGCTTCCACACTATCGTGTGGTTGCCCAGACGCGTACGTACGAAGTCGCCCTTTCGATGGTCCAAGAAGGCCTTGGCGTTGCGGTAGTCCCGGCCTTGACGGCCACTGTGGGGCCAGACAGAAGCTTTGATGTCACCCTGTATAGAACTACATTGCCCGATCGGGAAATAGTGGCTCTCACACCATCACAGTATGTTCGGGTTGAGCCGTATGCTTCTTTTCTCAAGGTATTGAAGGAAGTGGGAAAACAGCTTGGGCTGCCTACACTGCAAGGTATACCACCGTTAATGGAAGGTTTGTGAACGGCATTTGGATTCCTAATAGCGGATATAGATATTCGCTTGTGCAAGAATGGGTACTCTTGCGTTTCGATTAGTCGAGAATTATCTCGGCAGCTGCATTGATTGGGGAGAGAACGTTATGTGGACGAAACCGGTAATAGTTGAAGTCGCCGTTGGTCTGGAGATCAATTGCTACGCTTGTGCCGACCTGTAGGTCGATACAGACTCTGAGAGTTTTCGTCCGCCGGGCCTTGTGCCCGGCGGATTTGCTTTTGGTCCATCATTAGTAGTTGTTAAACGATTGGCATTCAGGGTTTCTAACAATGCCGGCTAACGCGGTGGCGGTGGGTTAAGGCGATTTGGTCGGGCGTTCGCGCCTAAATGGTTATATCAAACGAATTTTGCTTTTGATGACGCAGCTACTCACTGTGTTTGACAAAAGGGGTGGTAGCGTTTTGGGTTAGTTAGTGGCGTCAGATATCATCTGGTAGATGAAGCCAGCCGGTGGTGATGTACTTTGGTCCTTTTTTTACGATGGAACCCCGGTGGGCATGCGTCCATTCAGCCGGCCAAATGAGGGTTTTCCCTTTTTCAGGTTTTACTTTTAAACGGAATAACGGGAACTCTGTTTCTCCGCCTTCTGGTACATCATTTAGATATGTCATCCAAGCAAGAACTCTATGCAAAACGTTTAACGATGTTCGCTCTGAATGTACGGCCCCGAAGTGTCCTCCTGTGTCATACCTTCGGAGGTTGAATGGTCCAATATGAAGTATTGGATAGAAGGACTTCAGCAAATCCCATTGTTCCAGGTAATCTAGATGGCAACATTGCAAATGGTCGATAAATTTCAAAAAGGGATGGAACTTTTCTTCTTTCAAATCTAGGGGGGCGATACTAATATCTCTGGACTTTTTTACCGTTTCTTGAACCTTATGGAGTGAAGTCCACGCTTCTGTTTGAGATTCTTCGTTGTCTTCAAAAAACTTAATCAAATCATCGCAAACAGACTTATCCTGAAACATCCAACAACCCATGAAATTGGGATATTCAGAAGAATCTATTTTAAGTCGGTCAATCATAAATTCTTCCCTCCTTCAAGTGCCGCCAAGAATGGCAAACTTGCGATTTATGTCGGTGCTGAACTCAATCACACCCGATCCATTCCTTTTATGTCTCAGCCCATCTTTATGTTGTCCAGCGTCAAGGAACGCCATCCCAAGACTATGGTGGGTTTCACGGTCGTTTGGCCGGATCGCAAGTGCCCTGTGGTAACTAGCGATAGCCTCGTCTAACCTGCCAAGTCCCCAAAATGCATTCCCCAGATTGCTGTGTATCTCGGCCAAGTCTGGTCTAATGGTTAGCGCCCTTTCATAGCTACTAACCGCGTCGTCCAACTTTCCAAGATCCACAAGTGTGTTGCCGAGGTTGCTATGCGCCTCGGCGTAGTCGGGCCGAAGACTAATCGCCGTTTGGAAACTCTTCAGAGCCTCTTGGTGTTTTTCGAGATCAAGAAGCAAAACACCAACATCATTGTGTCCTTCGGGAAAATCTGGGGCAATTTTGATGGCTTTTTGACAGCTGATAACCGCTTCTTCGATCTCACCAAGTTCTCGCAGAGTCTGTGCGAGGTTGTAGTGTGCCTCCGCATAATCGGGTGCGAGCGCGAGAGCTTGGCGGTAACTCGCCGAAGCGTCCTCAAGTCTGCCGGTTTCCCGCAACACGTTGCCGAGGTTGCTGTGCGCCTCTGCGTATTCGGGCATGACGGAGAGGGCTTTGGTTATTAACGCTATGGCTTGATCGCTTTCTCCCATCTGGTGTGTGATCACACCGAGAAGGTGCAAGGCGACTGGGTGCATGGAATTGGCTTTTAATATCTTCTGATAAGTGGCTGCAGCTTGAGGCAGGTGACCTGCCATATGCTGCTGTATGGCGGAGTCTAGTGTCTGATCGATATTTAGTGTTTGTTGTTGCTCTGACATTCTTCGCTCAAACGAATCATAAATATCGTAGGTTTTCCCATACTCAGACGTGCAACGTACTTAGGTTTGCAGTCACTCGATAACGGGTCTGCTGCTTTGGCCTTGGTCGGTTTGTTGATGATGACCGTTACGTATATCCACGGAAATTATATCAAAAATCCGAGACGCGACCGTTTTTTTCCCAATCTCCGTAACGTGTAGGCTCAAGCCCCTTGGGGCCTCCAAATTCAGAGGGCAATTCGTCTAGCGAGGCCGCTTGGGCAGGAACTGTGTTTGATTTGGGTCCCTTGTCAACTTCCCATTTGATGTCTGAGTGTTTCTTTTTAATTTTCATTGATTGTAAACATATCGAGGTGCGCAATAGACAGGAACCGAAGCCGCCTACCTTAACTATTTGTCTGGGCAATAAAAGGCTGCGATACGCCTATCTTAAATCCGTATGCAATTTGATACTAGGCTACCTTTAAATTATCGAGTACCCAAACTACCATGTCCTCACCGTCAACATTGGCTCGGCCAGTCGCACTTCAACTTATCAATTCTGTACTGCGTCACCACAAAGTGCTTGATGAAGCCGCTGCTAGTTGCAAGGAATTTTCCGTGCTAAGTAATCGGGATAAGGCTTTTGTCTGGCTTCTTATCTCCACGTGTCTGCGCCGGCTCGGTCAGATTGACAGTCTGATTGAACACTGCCTCAGCCGCCCTCTTCCCAGCGCGGCGTGGCGTGTCAACGATGTGTTACGTTTGGGTTTAGCGCAAATTCTGTTTGTGGGTACTCCCCCCTATGCTGCGGTGGACAATACCGTGAGTTTGGCTACCGGCGATTTGTATCGTTATCGAAAACTTATAAATGCGGTGCTGCGCCGCGTCGTTCGTGAAGGTGCGGCTTGGTGCGAGTCTCAGGATGCTGAACGGCTCAACACACCGGATTGGCTTTGGAGAAGCTGGTGCGGCGCCTACGGTGAGTTAGTTGCAAGGCAAATTTCTGTCGCCCACCTGCGGGAAGCGCCACTAGACATTACTGCTAAAGATGCGCCAGGACCTTTGGTTGAACCTCTCGGCGCTAACCTGTTGCCAACCGGCACACTTCGCGTTGATCCAGGAGGATCGGTTGCCGACCGACCGGGTTTCGTCGAAGGTCATTGGTGGGTGCAGGATGCTGCCGCTGCACTGCCGGTGGCGTTGTTTGGCGACGTAGTTAACAGTCGTGTGATTGACTTGTGTGCTGCACCAGGAGGAAAGACCGCTCAGCTATGTTCGCGTGGTGCGGACGTTGTCGCGGTGGATCGTTCGAGGTCACGTTTGCGCTTGCTAAAGGAGAATCTGACACGGCTAGGCTTTAGTGCTGAGTTGATTGATGCGGATGTGAGAGACTGGCGACCATGCTCGCCGGCAAAGTATGTTCTTTTAGATGCTCCCTGCTCGGCGACTGGAACTATCCGGCGGCACCCCGATATTCTTCACCTAAAGAGCCCAAATGACGTTGAACGTGCTGCTGCTATTCAAGACCGTTTGCTTGACTCGGCGGCTACAATGCTCGAGCCAGGTGGCATTCTTGTTTTTGCTACCTGTTCGCTGCAGCCTGAGGAGGGTTTAGAAAGGGTCGACTGTTTACTTGCTCGCCGACCCGAGCTGGAGCGTGCTCCTTTGTTGCCACACGAGTGTGAGTATCTAACCCCATTTATTAACGAGCATGGTGACCTTCGTACCTTGCCTTTACATATGGCTGAACAGGGTGGAATGGACGGCTTCTACGCCGCGCGCTTGAAGCGCAAGTATTAAGCTGTTAGGTGAGGCACATGCAGAAACAAGTGCGAATCGCCCCCTCGATTCTCGCGGCAGATTTCGCCCATTTGGGCGACGAAGTGCGGGCGATCACAAAGGCGGGAGCTGACCTGATCCATGTTGATGTCATGGATGGTCATTTTGTCCCTAATATTACAATTGGTCCGGATTCGGTGAAGGCGCTACGGTCCCACAGCACGAAACCATTTGATGTTCATCTCATGATCGCGCCGGTTGAACCTTTCATAAAGGCCTTCACAGACGCGGGGGCTGACATAATCACCATTCACATTGAGTCGGGTCCCCATTTGCATAGGACACTTGAGCTAATCAAAAGTGCGGGGAAAAAAGCAGGTATTTCACTCAATCCAGGCACGCCAGCAGAAACAATTGCGTCGGTAATCGACTGCGTCGATTTAGTCGTAGTGATGTCTGTAAATCCTGGTTTTGGGGGTCAGAGTTTCATAGACGGGCAGTTAGAAAAAATTCACCTGCTGCGGAGCATGATCGACAAGTGTGGACGTAAGGTTGATCTTGAGGTTGATGGTGGAATCAACTTCGATACTGCACCTCGGGTAATTGCAGCTGGCGCGGATATATTAGTTGCAGGTACTGCAGCTTTTGAGGGAGGGAAAGACGCTTATGCCAACAATATTCTGCGACTGCGCTCAGGATCTGCTCATATTTGAGCGCGCTGATATAGGTGTCGCTTAAACTTGTGTCGGTAATCGTGTTATCATGCTACGTGCACACCGCGTGACGAAGGGAATTCGTAGTGCTGTCTACGGTAGCCCGGTTTACCAGTTGTCGCTTATGGGACGAGCGCCCAACGAGCTAAATTTGGTTCCGCCCGACCCATGGCCTAGCCAATCTAAGCGTGCTGAAGCGTTATTTCATGGGAATTACGTTTTTGCAGGAGAGGAGATCCGAAGCCCCCGCCGTCCACCGTGGATGCCCGATGGTGTCTCTGAGGATTGGATAGCCGCTTTACACGGCTTCGAGTGGCTGCGAGATTTGAAGGGCCACGGAGGCGAGGCCGCACAACGTCTTGCCCGTGCTTTAATAACTGATTGGATGGATACATGTGGTCGATGGAAACCGGTGGTCTGGCGTGCCGATGTCCTGGGTCAGCGCTTGGCAGCTTTGTTGACACATGCACCGTTCTTAGTTGCGGATAGCAGCGACGACTTCGCCAAGACTTTTTATCAAAGCCTCGCCAAACAAACACGCCACTTGGCTCGAGTAGTGGACCAAGATGTTACGGGTGCGCGACGGATCATGGCGATTCGTGGTTTGATTTATGCAACCTTATGCCTGTCGTCGGCTCCGCTGAATCTTACACGTGTGCTCAAGTTATTGGATCGTGAATTGAATTTCCAAATCCTGCCCGATGGCGGCCATTTCGAACGTTCGCCCGAACAGCAATGTAGAGTGCTTGGCGATCTTGGTGACATTCGAGCGATCCTAAGTGAAGCTGATCACGTGGTACCTCAACGGTTGATCCAAAGCCTTGATCAAATGGGCCCAATGTTGCGGGGTCTTCGCCATGGGGATGGTGGTCTAGCGTGTTTCAACGGAAGTGGCGAAGGTAATCCAACTTTAATCGACGCTGCGCTCTCGGTTTCCCGAACTGATGGTCAGGCTTTGACCAATGCACCACATATCGGGTTCCAACGGGTGGCTGCCAATAAGGCGCTTGCGATTATGGATACTGGTCCGTCCACGTCCCTAGATGGGTCAGTCTATGCAGGTACGTTGAGTTTCGAAATGAGCGTTGGCAAGGAGCGTTTAGTAGTTAACTGTGGGCCCTATCGTGGTGGAGATGGCGACTGGCACGAAGCGCTACGTCGTACAGCGGCACACTCCACAGTTACGGTTGACGATACAGATTCAAGTAAACTAATCGGTACAGGTTTTGATCCCCGGCCTCTTCCCGTCAATAGTACACGGGAGGAACAATCCGGTGCGGTCTGGGTTGATGCCACACATGATGGTTATGTGCCTCGTTTCGGCTTGCGTCATCGGCGGCGCATATACCTTGATGCCGACGGAGGAGATTTGCGCGGTGAGGATCGACTTGAACGGGTCGAAGGAATGTCGTCAGAAAATTGGCAGCCGAGGCCACTAACGGCACGTTTCCACCTGCATCCAAGTGTGCGTGCATCTCTAGTGAAAAGGAATCAAGCCGTACTGTTGCGCCTACCAAGCGGCCTAGGCTGGCAGTTTCACGCGCAAGGCGGTGCTATTGGCCTTCATGACAGTGTCTATTTTGGTGTTGGTGGTCTGCGTCGAAGAACTGAGCAGGTGGTGTTGTCCTCGACAACAAGTTCAGACCTCCGGGTGTTGAAGTGGGCGTTCCGGCGTATTGTCGCGCCAAGTTAACAATAATGGGTGCTTCCCCAAAAGCACCGCGGGCATTGACGATAATTAGTTTGCGCTTCGGATTCAATAAGTCCAACCAAAGCAGTATTTTCTCTTTCTGGAAATAGACGACACCATTGTGGCAAGGGCACATTGCCAACAAGTCGATACAATATTAGCCAATTTTCACGACTGTTCGCCCACGGACCTTGCCGTCTAGGATCTTGATTAGAACGTTAGCGATGCCGTCCAAGTCGATCTCTGTCGTTACGAGGTCATCTAGTAGGTTTGGTTTCAGTTCGCCTTACATCCATCCCCATAAGGCGGGTCTTTCGTCAGCGGAACACATTACCAAGTCGATGCCCAAGTACGCGAGGGTAATCGCGAACCACCCCGCCCTTTGCAACACTTGCTAGTCCATCCTTGTAATTGATGCTGGACCAAGAAACCAAAATAGTAACGTCGCCCGCGGGAAGATCCTTGAGTGTCCTTTGTGCCACTTCGCATATGACTTCTTCACTGGACTGTTTGGCAATGAAGGCGCGGTAGCTTTGGTTAATCGGTTTTCTCCCCAAACGATAGGTGGGCAGACGTCTATATCGTGATCCAGCTAAGTTGAAGCAGGTTCCTCTACGACTCAATAGGTTTCTATAATCTAGGTGAAGGTTTGGTTGTGGCGATAGATCGTCGGGCATTGGTTTGAGTGATTCAGTAAGATACGTTGGGGATCGTTCAGACATGTGAATGCAGTGTCGCTCTTATTTGTATTGGCACAATATTTTTAAGAAAACTGAGGGGGGTAGAACATGTTTGTAGAACAAAGGACCTATACACTCGTTCCCGGGAGTCAGGGAGAATGGTTAGAAAACTATCAAAAATACGCTCTGGAAATACAAACAGAAATTCTGGGACGGCTAGTAGGATATTTTACCACTGAGTTTGGGGTACTGAATCAGGTGGTACATATGTGGGCCTACGAAACCTTTGAGGACCGGGCCGAGCGGCGCAAAAAACTTTTCGAAGATCCTCGCTGGCTTGAATTCCTTCCTAAGGTTCGGCCGTTGATCATTACCCAGGAAAGCAAAATACTGCTCCCAGCGCCCTTCTCGCCGATTCCGTAGGTAATACGAGGGCGGCATGGTGCGATACTACGGTAAATTGCTAAAATATTTTTTGTCAGACGCAGAACAACAAGACACTCAGCAGTCCATCATTCAGCGGCTGCTTCCAGCATGGATGATTTGGTTTTAAACGCCGAAGTTTCTTTCTGGCTGACAAATAGTGACAGTAAGGCTGGCACCATCAATAACGTAAGTATTGCCGATAGCGCTAGACCGCCAATCACCACCGAACCTAGGCCCCGGTAGAGTTCTGAGCCAGCGCCCGGCACTAGCACCAAGGGAAGCATGCCAAATACGCTGGTAAGCGTTGACATAAAAATTGGGCGAAGTCTGTTGCGAGTGGCTTCAAGGATTGCATCCCGTACCGCCATCGCTTCGGTACGCATATGATATAATGTCTGATGAACTAGTAGGATCGCATTGTTGACGACGATTCCGACCAGGATGATAAAGCCGAGCAAGGTCAACATGTCTAACGGCTGAAAGTACAAAAGGTTTAGCAATCCAAGCCCGAGAACGCCACCAGCCGCGGCCGTCGGTACGGATAGCATAATTATGAACGGATAAAGGAAGCTCTCGAACAAGACAGCCATCAATAGATAGACGATTACGATCGCAACGATGAAATTTATCATCATCGCTTCAAAGGTCTGGCTCAATTGATCGGCAGTTCCAGAGAGGCTGAGGGTAATACCTGGAGGTAGCCCATCGGCAGCAATTTTATCAATCACTTGGGTCTGAACCATTTCTATCGCCTCCTCCAACGCTACGGATGGGGCAGGCATAATTTGTAGTGTGACAGTACGTTCGCGTTCCAAGTGGCGGACCTCTGTTGGTCCTACCGTAATCTCGATGTCAGCAAGGGAGCTTACAGGTAAAATTCGTCCATCTGCTGTAACTACTGGTAGATTTGCCAACCCCTGAGTGCGATCAATTTTGTCTTCTAGACCACGCAACGTCAGATCTATGCGGCGTCCATCAACAGTGATTTCTGCTACCCGGAGGCCATCATTAAAGGCATCGATGCTTTGACCCAAAGCGATCGCACTCACCCCGTTATCGGCCAGCAGAACCCGGTTGGGGTAGATACGCACTTCAGGCGCTCCCAGTACAAGGCCTGGTTTTGGTCGCATTTGGTGTCCGTCAGAGCGTGGGAAGATACTGCCAACAATGCCTGCGGCTTTCTGTGCCACAGTTATCACTGCCTCCAAGTCTGATCCCGAGATATCCAGTGCCACCGTTCTTGCACCACCAATCTCTCGGCTGAATAAACTAGGCTGATTAAAGAAGCCAAACGTCCCGGGCTCATCGTATAGGGTTTCGGTTAAAACAGGGATGAGTTCGGCAACGCGTGTTCGGTCCACAGCGCCGGCGCCAAAGAATGCCATATTGGGAAGCGCTACAAAAAAGAAATTCCCGATTTTCGGTGGTTTCCCGGGTTCTGCAATAGGTCCGGTGACACTTGCCCAAAGATGGCGAACTTTGTCTTCAATCCTCATGGCGATGTTGTTCATTGTGTCTAGGTTGTATCCCGGCGGAGGAAGCATGACCCCAAAAATTAGGTTGCGATTACCTTCCGGCAGGTACTCCATCTTGGGGAGGAAAAGGTAGCTTGCGGTCCCCGTCCCGAACACAAGTCCAATGACAACCAATGCAGAGGCGACGCGGCTTTTTGTAATTAGTCCCGTATAACCCAGCAAAAGTCTGGCAACGCCGCGTGCCACACCATCGATTATGGGTAATGCTATTCGTGAGGCAGGGGGCCTAGTGTCTTTCAGCAAACGCTTTGACAGAGCTGGGATCATGGTAATGGAAACTAACAAAGACATCAGCACCGCGACAGAGATGGCAACTGCAATGTCTCTAAATAACTGACCGGCTTCTAGTTGCATGACCAGTATCGGCACGAAGACCAGGACCGTGGTTAATGCCGAGACCATGACTGCTGACCACACCTGGCGCGTTCCTTGAAGTGCGGCTTCGTGAGCCGGCAAGCCGTTCTCGCGGTGTCGGAATATATTTTCAAGCACAACAATTGCGGCATCCACAACCATGCCTACGGCAAAGGCGATGCCTGCCAATGAGATTACATTAATTGACCGACCCATCGCGGCCATCGCAACGAACGAGGCCACCACCGAAACCGGAATCGCCATCGATATAATAAGGGTAGCCCTGAATGAGCGTAGGAAGGCAATAAGAATTAGGACAGCAAAAGTGCCCCCCACATAGATATTTTGTTGCACAAGAGAAATAGCGGAATTGATGTATATGGTTTCATCATATACCTGCTCAATTGCTAAGCCCGCCTGCGGTACCGCATAACTATTTAACTCATCAATGGCCTTGCTTATTCCAGCCATGGTCTTGATCACGTTGGCACCGGTCGCTCGAACGGCGTTGATAGCAATTGCTTCGTCTCCGAGAAAACGAATCTTGGCCCGTGGCTCCTTGAAGGTGAATCGAACGTCAGCCACATCGCCAATTGTTACTCTTCCAATCCCACCACGAGTTTCAGTATTAGTACTTGTAAGAACTACACTGCGAATTTGGTTGACCGTTTGCAGCTCTCCCTCCGTGCGAACTATGTAACGGCGTTTTCCTTCGTTAATGTCTCCGGCAGAAATGGAGACGTTTGCAAGTCTGAGAGCCGAAACAAGGTCAGGTACGGTTAGGCGATATCGGGCTAACTTGTCCGGATCGACAATGATCCGCATTTCATTCTCGCTGCCGCCGTATAAATTGGTGCGAGATACTCCGGCGACGCGCTCCAAGCGGTCTTGGATTACGTTCTCCGCAAAATCACCATAACTTTCCAAAGCTCGATTATTGCCTGGAAGCCTGGTTAGGATGAACCACGCAATGGGATTGTCTTCCAGCCCTGAAGTGTCTATTAGCGGCTTGTTGGCTTCTGCAGGATAGTCGGAGATCTGGTTGAGCCGGTTCGAGACCATCAGAAGCGATTTGTTCATGTCACTGTCGATTTCGAACTCAAGTGTTAGGATTCCACGTCCATCCTGTGAGCGACTTTCTATCTTGCTCACTCCTTGAACTCCCTTGAGCACTTCCTCTTGGCGATTAATGACTTCGCGTTCCATCTCAATTGGTGAACCACCGGACCAATAAGTGGTAACTGTAATGACCGGTTTCCGAACGTCCGGAGTCAACTGAATGGGAATGCGTTGCAGGGCTAGCACGCCAAAAATCAGAATCATCAGCACCGCTGCGACCACAGCAATGGGTCGCTCAATGGCAAGTCGGATTAGGCCCATTTATTCTTCGCTTCCAATTCGCAAGGCTTGGCCGGGCCGTAGGCGCTCGTTGCCTCGAACAACAACTGTTTCTCCTGGTTCAAGCCCAGAGAGAACTTCAAAGCGTGCACCAACGGATTCACCCAGTTCCACCGGTCGGATTTGTGCAGCATTCTCTGAGTCCACAACATAGACTAAGGACATTCCTTGACGTTTCAGTACTGCATCTTTGTGGACCGTTACTACCTCTCGGGGCACGCCCAGCGGCAGTAGGGCGTCAACTGATTCCCCCACACCATATTTTGTTGCACCACTGAACTCTGGAGTAAATCGGACTAACCGGGTTCTCGACGTCGCGTTTTCTTCGGCACCCACTCCTCGAACTGTCGCAGATTGGCTGGAGCCATCCGCCGGACGCACCTGTATTACAGTGCCGGGCGTTAAACCAGCGATTCTGTTGGAGGGAACGAAGACCTCAATCTCCAGATTGGTATCGTTGACAAGATCTAATACACGGTCTCCGGTTTGAAGATATGAGCCTATCTCAGTGTGACGCACGCTTACTACGCCGTTATAGGGTGCGCGCACCCGCGCATTGATCAGATTGCCCTCGGCGAGCATAAGTCTTGCGCTGGCGCCTGCAAATGCGGCAGCAGCACCTACGGCTGTGGCTTCAGACTCAAACACGTTCTGGACAGCGTCGTCATGGCGAGCCGCACTGTAGCCGGCAGAGCCTTGGATCCCTTCAATGCGGGTCAATTCATTTTGACGCTTATTGTGTCGTGCCCGTGCAGCGTTCTCTTCGGCCTGCGCTTGGTCCGCTTCCGCGCGTGCGGCGTCGCGCAAAAGAGTCATTTTTTGGAGATCAATTACTGCGAGGATCTCACCACGTTTAACCCGATCCCCAACGTCGACACGCATCTCGGTGACGGCGCCTGGGACCCGCGCTGAAACAACGCCCGATTGCAGAGCGACGAACCGTCCGATCACTGGTTGCGTTTGTGACAATGGTTGCAGCATCACCTGATCGACGCCCACAATTGCATCTTGTTGCGCTGCGAGGGGCTTTGCGGTCAGCGCTATTATGGTTAGTAGCAACGCCGCGGATGTCCGAATTACATTCATGGAGATTGGCCCCAGGGACCCGTAAATAAGTTAGAAGTCATTCTCAAGCACAGCCTTATATCACATGCTAGACTGTTTCGCCGTGTGTTACGGCGGTCGTCACGTAGCTCCATCAATAATCTACTGGGTGAGGATCGAGGCTCCGCCATAAATACCAGACAGCGACTGAGCGCCATGGTCGCCATGGTTCCGCCTTGGCCCTCATCGCATCCTCCGACATGGGGTTTCTATCATTGAAGTGTAAGCGCATAGCTTTTTGGATACCAATGTCTCCAAGGGGTAGCACGTCGGGTCGGAGCAAATGAAAGATCAGAAACATCTCCGCCGTCCAGCGTCCTACCCCTCTAACCTGGATTAAGTTCTCGATGACCTGTTCGTCATCTAACTTATTCCAACTTTGGGTACCAAGTTTGCCGTCTTGGAAATGTTTGGCCAGATCAAGAAGGTATCCTGATTTTTGTCGCGTGATCCCACAACTTCGCAACCGTTCTTGATTTGCAGCGGCAACTTTTCTGACAGTCATTCCGCCCAGTTCCTTGACCAATCTGTCCCAAATGCTTTGCGCGGCTTTGACAGATATCTGTTGGCCAACGATTGACCTGGCGAGGGAAAAAAAAGCGTCGTTCCTCGGAACCAACTGTTCTGGGCCGCAGCGCTCCATTATTTTTGCCAGCACCGGGTCAGCACCTAACAAATGACGACGTGCTTTAGACCAAAACAGCGGTTGCGATAATGCGTCAGAAGAATCAGTCAATGGCATTTTTAGGAAATAGTGGGATAGTCGGTTTGGTTGATGGCGTTACTGCGGAAAGATAGCATGGTTCCTCCTAGTTCAAAGGCTTCAAAATGGATACCGAAGAATTTCGCCATGCTGCGCACCAACTGGTGGACTGGATGGCTGATTACATGCGCGATGTCGAGGTCCGCCCGGTCTGCGCACAGGTCGTGCCTGGGGAAATCTTTGCTCAGTTGCCCCGTGAACCGCCTTTTGTAGGCGATCCGTTTGCTGAGATTTTTAGCGACTTTAAAAAAGTCATTTTACCGGGTATGACGCATTGGCAACACCCGTCTTTCTTTGCCTATTTTCCAGCAAATTCAAGTCCACCCTCCGTCTTGGCTGAAATGATCACCGCAACTCTGGGCGCCCAGTGTATGAGTTGGGAAACCTCGCCAGCCGCCACCGAACTGGAGCAGCGGATGATGGAATGGCTTGGTAGCATGATTGGTTTACCATCAGAATTCGAAGGCGTGATCCAGGACTCGGCATCGACTGCTACTCTTTGCGCCATTCTCAGTGCACGTGAACGGGCGACGGAATGGCGGGGCAATGAATGCGGTTTGCGTAGTGAAAATGACCTGGTCGTCTACGGATCAACCGAATGTCATTCGTCGATTGAGAGGGCCGTCAAAATCGCGGGGCTTGGACGAAGCAATTTTCATAAAATCGCGGTCGATGAGAATTTTGGACTAGACCCGCAAGCTCTGGCGGATGCGATCGAGGCTGATAAGTTAGCCGGTCGGCAGCCGATTTGTGTGGTGGTGGCTTTGGGTAGCACGAGTTCCTCGGCAATCGACCCATTAATGTCGGTAGCAAAAATATGTCATCAGCAGAATTTGTGGCTTCATGTTGACGCAGCTTGGGCCGGGGCAGCGCTGATCGATCCCGATTTTCGTTGGATGATCGAGGGTGTAGAGCGAGCGGACAGTTTTGTGTTCAATCCCCACAAGTGGTTGTTCACCAACTTTGACTGTTCGGCATATTTTGTGCGTTCACCGGAGACGTTGCTTAAGACGCTCGCGATCCTTCCAGAATATTTGAAAAGCCAAGGTGGTGATGCGGTGCGGAATTATCGAGACTGGAGTGTCCCATTGGGGCGTCGGTTTCGGGCACTTAAACTATGGTTCGTAATACGCACCTATGGGGTAAATCGTCTTCGGGAGATGATCCGTGCTCACGTTGACCTCGCCCAGACACTCGCCGGATTGATTGACATGGAGGAAGATTTTGAGCGCCTTGCTCCTACCCCACTCGCGTTGGTGTGTTTCCGGTACCGACCCAGGCCTTTAGATTCCGGAATGGAGTTGGATACGCTTAACGAGAAGCTTGTTGCGAAAATTAATGGCGGCGGAAAGGCCTACCTAACCCATACTCGATTGGCTGGCAATTACGCGGTACGTATTTCTATCGGCCAAACGACGACCGAACGGCGCCATGTCGAGGACCTCTGGAACTTAATCAAAAGTACAGCGCGGACCCTAGGACCAAGCGACTAGCCTGAAGGGGCCATATACAGTGGAGGCTGGGTTGGCTTATGTTGGCACGCCGACTGCTTGTCAATTCTTGTGAGCCCAAAGTATAAAGATGTGCGAAGCACGGAGTGTCCAAGTGTTAATCTTTAATAGATCACATCAAATTCTTTACAAATTGCTGACGAACGAGAAATCCGAAAACTATGGCTGAGATAACATCAAAGGGCACCGCTGGGGTCGATTATGCGTACGGTCGGTGGATTGTGCGCAACCGCTGGGTTGTGCTGGTGTTGTCGATCATTGCCTTTGCAATTGCGGCGTCGGGTGTACGGTTTCTTACTATGAATCCGGATGCTCGAGTTTTCTTCAGTGAGGATAATCCCCATCTCGTGGCGCTTGAACAACTCGAAAACACGTATGTGAAAGCAGAGAATTTATTATTTATTTTGGCGCCACAGGACGGGGAGGTGTTTACACGACGAACGTTGGAGGCGGTGGAATGGTTGACTGAAAAATGTTGGCAAACTCCCTATTCAACACGTGTTGACTCGATCAGCAATTTTCAACACACGCGTGCTGACGGTGATGATTTAGTGGTCCGCGACTTGATCCAGAATGCCGCTCAGTTTAGTGACGAAGACGTTTCCATGGTGCGCGCAATTGCGCTGGATCGGCCCGCGTTGGCCGGGCGACTATTGTCGCATAAGGCACATGTTACCGCAGTACAGGTGCTGGTTATCAAGCCAGAAAAGTCGCTTAACGAGGTGCCTGAGATAATGGTCTTCGCCCGCGATCTGCGTGAACAATTTCAGGCTAAATATCCGAATATTGATGTCTATTTGAATGGCAGTGTCGCGATCAACATGGCTTTCGCCGAGATACCGTTGCAGGAACTTAAGAAATTACTTCCGCTGATGTTTCTTTTGATACTCGTGATCATAGGTATCTCCACGCGCACTACTTGGGGAACAATCGCGACATTTTTAGTTATCTTTATGTCAGTTTTTATTGCCCTGGGTGTAGCGGGATGGGCAGGTGCGGTGCTGGTGCCATCTTCTGAGATCGCTCCGATTATTATTCTTACCCTCTCGGTAGCACACAGTGTTCATATCCTGTCTAGCATGCGTCTTTCTATGCAGGGCGGTTTGGGGAAACATGACGCATTAGTTGAAGCTTTGCGGATCAATATGGCGCCGGTGTTTATCACCAGTATCACCACGACCATTGGCTTCATGTGCATGAATTTCTCGGACGCGCCACCATTCCGTCTGCTCGGCAATATTGTTGCTACCGGCGTAATGGTCGCGTTTGTTCTTTCGATCACCCTTTTGCCATCTTTGGTGTCAATCTTGCCAGCGCGTGTGGCTCAAAGGAACGGTATTGGTAGCCGTGTAATGGACCGGTTGGCCGGTTTTGTGGTGATGCATCGGGAAAAATTATTCTGGGGTACCGGTGCTGCGATTGTGGTCCTTGCACTCGGCATCTTACGGATTGATCTGGATGATAATTTTCTGAAATATTTTGATCATTCAGTTCCCATTCGGATCACTTCGGACTTCACAGAGTCTAATCTAAATGGCTTGCAGATGCTGCAATATTCAGTGCCTGCTCGGGATGAAGGTGGCATAGCGGATCCAGATTATCTCACTAAGCTTGAGGCATTTGGGCGATGGTTCAAGTCACAGCCGAAGGTCACTCATGTGGCTTCCATCACCGAAGTGTTCAAACGACTTAACGAAAGCATGAACGGTGATGACCCCGACTTTTACAGGCTCCCGGAGGAACGCGACCTCGCCGCGCAATACCTTTTGCTGTACGAGATGTCATTGCCTTATGGGTTGGACCTGAATAATCAGATCAACGTTCGAAAGTCGGCAAGTCAGCTAATGGTTTCCGTTAAAGAAATATCCTCCAAAGAAATCCGTCAGCTAGATGCACGAGCCCAAGTCTGGTTGTCGGAGAACATGCCGGGAGCACACGCACCAGGCACCGGTTTGTCGGTGGTGTTTTCCTATATTTCTGGGCGCAATATTAATTCGATGCTGGCTGGTTCTATTACCGCCTTGGTGGTGATTTCCATGATACTGATCTTTGCTCTGCGCAGTCTTAAGATGGGACTCATCAGCCTCATCCCGAACCTGTTTCCAGCAGCGATGGCATTCGGCTTGTGGGGATATGTGCAAGGCAACGTCGGCCTGGCTATCGCTATTGTGCTCGCGATGACCCTCGGCATCGTGGTTGACGATACAGTTCATTTTCTAAGCAAGTATCTTCGCGCCCGGCGCGAACATGGGATGGACGCAGTTGAAGCAACACGTTATGCCTTCCGGACTGTCGGCGTGGCTCTGTGGATTACTTCGATAACACTAGTCACTGGTTTTGGTGCACTGTCTATATCCAGCTTCAAGGTCAACTCGGACATGGGTTTATTGAGTGGGATAACAATCGCGTTTGCGTTACTTGCCGATTTTCTTTTCTTGCCACCTCTGCTGATGAAGCTAGATCGGGCCCGAACCTAGTTAGGGTTAAATAAATAATACTTAATGGATGAATAACCAGTCCGCCCTTTCGGGCAGGTGGGAGTAGTCTCAATCTGGGACAAATATCGGTTAATCGGTCCGCTATAAGTCCAAGTTGCGGGTTGTCAGCTGGATTTATATACTCCGCGCCCCTAACCCGGCCGTGGAGAAAGGCACAGACATATGGCCGCACGGAAGAAAAATGAGAAACTGAAGGTCAGTCCAAAACGGGCTTCAAGGCCCGAGTCTATCATTTTGCCATCCAACTATCGTCCAAGTGAGGATGAAAACTTCATGAACCTGTTTCAGCGCGAGTATTTTCGAAAAAAGCTAATTGGATGGCGGGATGAAATACTCGCCGAGTCATCACAGACGATAATGCACCTACGCGAAGAAACAAATCATCAGCCAGACTCAGCTGACCGTGCGTCGATTGAATCTGGTCGCTTGATCGAGCTGCGTAGTCGGGATCGAGAACGGAAATTGTTGGCCAAAATCGATGCTGCTCTGCAGAGGATTGAGGATGGCAGTTACGGGTACTGCGAAGAAACCGGGGACCCCATAAGTTTGAGTCGTTTAGAGGCTCGTCCGGTGGCCACCTTGACTATCGATGCGCAAGAGCGACACGAGCGCATGGAAAAAACTTTTACCGATGATTGATGCTGCGCAACCATCCCCCGATGTTGTTAGCCAATAGACAATGCTGTGTATGCCGGCGTGCGAAGCCCTACCAGTGCTTTACTATTGCCCTAAGCTCCTAGCTTTTCAAATACCGTACTAGCGACATGAGCCTAAACGTTGCGCTGTGGCGCCTTAGCGAAAAGGCCTCACAATCTTGCCTGGTCTGAGAAAAAGGCGATGGTGCGTACTTCGATGCGTTGTCGGCCCGGCGCATCAGGAGGCGTGGTCGGGTCTCTGAAGGCGGTATGCGCAGTAAAACCTGCCCGGCCATCTTCCCGTGAGTCGTAACATTTGACCAACAATGCTTCATCTCGCTCCATAAGCGGGAAATAGATCCAACAATGATCGGGGTTGTGAGTGCTTTGGCATACCTCTCCCGTTCGATTGTCATATTTCAGATCTGTGGCAATCAAATCATCCTTACCAATACTCCGGGCATCGCACACCGTTTTAGGTGCAGTCTGTACTGGCCCGCAGATAG
>PTKE01000028.1 GCA_002937585.1 Alphaproteobacteria bacterium MarineAlpha9_Bin6
GAATCAGAGAAACACTTACGGCACAGCACAAAACCAATAATACTCGATTAATCCTCATGGTAACGCCCTGACAATTCTAAAACCGATATAGTCGCTTCTCTCATCCATACCCAAACCGGCGCGGCTAGCAGAACGTGCTTCATCAAGGTCACTCTTCCAATGGCCACCGCGATAGACTTTTTGGTTACAGTCCCCCACAGGACCTGGTGCCAACGGCTCCGGCCTTTCCGTCCTCAAAGATGGCGTTCCGTCAGTGGGAGCCCATTCGTAACCTTCGTACCAACAGTCCTCCACCCATTCTGCAACATTGCCTATCATGTCATAAAGGCCAAAGGCATTTGCTTGGTATGAACCGACTGGCGCTATCCCCTCATAACCATCCGCACAACCATTTGAAACGTCGAGATTGGCAAACTCACAAACCGTATCCTCGAGCCCATCCCAAAATTGGCCTGTGCTAGTCCCGCCTCTGGCCGCATGTTCCCATTCAGCCTCGCTTGGAAGGCGATACTCAAAACCCGTCTTCGACGCTAACCACGCGGTATATTTTTTACTTTCGCTCCAACTAATGCCAACTACCGGAAGAGTTCTTTTCCACTCTCGCCAACCAAACTCCGAATTGCCCTCTGACTGAATATCTGCACCTGAAGCACAGGCATCTTCTGAAGCGCAACTCTTCCACTCTGAAATTTTGATCTCATAGAGAGCCATAGCAAATTTTTCCCGAACCGAGACCTCGCGCGGTGGTCTCTCTTGGGGGGGACGTCCCACTTCATAGTGCGGAGAACCCATCACAAAGTCACGTGCTGGAACCACAATCATTTCAGGACACACTGGGCAATCCCGAAATCGGTCACCGGCCACGAATGAGTCGGCTGTAACTGTTCCTGCACCAAACATATTCAAGCACATGGCGACGGAATAAACCGAAAGCACCAAAACAGCAATCCGCCAATCTGCAGCCAAGTTGCAAGTCAGCGGGAACCGCATCCTAACTTGCAAAACTTACACCCATCATTACTGGAACATTTCGGCACTTTCGAACATTTCCGCGTAATGGGTAAGTGCCCAGCCGATCATTTCTTGACCCAGTTCTTCGCTTCGGTTCATGTTACGATCGCGCCACGCGAACGCGACACCGCTATCAATCCAGTAATCTCTAAAACGTTCGTTATCCATGGCAGTGCCAGCGCTCTGTGGATGCAGGTATTTGGAGCCAAAATAGATCGCCTCCATTGGCTCTGCCCCGACCATAGAATAACAAGTGGTGTCAGGACTCTCCCACGGGATCTCCACCCCCTTGATGCGCCCGGCTATGACACGGGCGACATAACGTGCCTCAGCTTGCGCAGTGCTGCCGCTCTTCGAATACCCCGTCGAGCGCGAGTCCCCAATCACGTACACTCTTCTATCATCGTGAATATGGTTCCGATGCATATCAATTCGCGCTTCTTTCTGTGGGCTTGAGTCCTGAACAAGGCCCAAATGCTCAATTAAACGCGAGGCACGGATACGCGGATAAATCGCAGCATCATCAAACTGATACTCGTCAAACTCGTCGCTGACGCTTTTTCTGTCGAGATCGACATTAATAAGACTGACCGACGGAATGTACTCTATATAGTCCTTATACAGTTCATCGAACGCCGCATGAAAACCCACGCCCTTAATCTTAATATCGTGAGTATGATCAAGAAGAAGAACTTTTGCCGGGATTTTTTTCCGCTTAAACACCGAGGCAATCATACAAGTCCGCTCATAGGGGGCTGGCAGACAGCGATAGTTGCCACTAGGGACGGTCAGTAGGAACAAACCCTTTTCAAATGTCTCTATTTTTTTCTTCAAGGTAATGTGCTCGGAACCCGGCTTAAATGCCGCCGGATACCGCTTCATTAAGGTGTGCCTTTGCTCGTGGTCATGGACACCGATGGCGCCATAGTCGTAGTCAATACCCGGAGAAAGAACCAGATAGTCATACTCCATGTACCCTCTTTCGGTGTACACGATCCTCTTTTCGCGATCGACATCAAGCACGGTCGCTTGAAAAAAGAGGTAATTATTGTTTTGCGCGGCATCGACAAAACTATGAGTAATAAAGTCAAAATCAACTAAACCAGCCAACCACAGATTGCTGATCGGACACGACATAAACATCGACCGCCGCTCGATTACCACTACCTCCATCTCGGGAACCCTCAACTTGAGATGCTTAGCAATCGTCAGCCCACCCCAGCCACCACCGACGACGACCGCGCGTAGGCCCCTCTTCGGTGGAAGTTCCGCCTTGTTTTCAACTATGATCGTGGGTTTTTGGATCGGGATACCATCCCGCATGAGGCCGGTATTGGGGTCAACATCCGCCAGTGCGGTTTTGCCGTTAAGGCCGGTAAGGGCCATTCCAGCCGTGGCACCTGCCGTTCCCATCAGGAATTTTCGTCGTGATAGATTCTTTCCCACTTTTTCTTATTTTCCCTTCCGATTTCACCGGTCAACTCTTTAGCCGCGGGCACCAAGCCGCGCTCGGGGGCGGATACTACCAGAGCCTAGTCCGCGTCGAGAAACCTGCTATACAAAGTTACAAAATTTTTCCTAATCTCACAGATGGACAGATTTATTGTGTCTAACGGCACTACAGTTTAACATGAAAAATGTTCGGAGTTTCGACTTTGGCGTGCCCCCATGACGACGTTGGGCTACGAACGCTAAGTAGCTAATCTTTATTTTAAAGTCAAAGATTAGTATACCGGGGCTGTGTTTATCACAGCCCCGGTTTTACCTGTGGCTCTGTGGATGTTATGCCAACTAAAGAGCCGGTTCTTCTGCGCAACCGACTGCGCATATCGTAAATTCGGACCGCTAAGGCAAGAGATAAAAGTGCATGAGTAGATATTGGACCGTGATGCACCCAACCCATATACACCGCCGTAAGGTGATGCTTAGTGCGGGGGCCTCGGCGTTAGCACTGGAATGTGGGCCCGTACTTGCTCAAACTTCGGAGTCTGTACCTCCAGATGAACTGCTAGCCACCACGCCGCAAGACGCCGCGCTGATTGTTAACCGTCGAAAGGCAGAACAAATCGTAGCGAACATGTTGAAAGGTCGTGCTTTACGTGACGGCCTGATCGAGGCCACGGTGCCGGATATTGCCGAGGATGGCAGCGCGGTTCCGGTTTCATTCCTGGTCAATTGTTCGATGAAAAACGACGACTACCCAGAGACCGTTCACGTGATCGGAATGGTAAACCCGACCCCTGAGGTTGCCCGGTATCACTTTACACCTGCTTGCGGGGAAGCTGCAGTTGTATTCCGATGCCGCATGCATGCTTCCTCGAATCTCTCATTCGTTGCCAACATGGCTGATGGCACAGTGGGCATGACACAGCGGTTCGTCAGTGTCACCGCCAGTGGTTGCATATAGGGGATAAGATCTTGGCACGTGAACAAAAACAGCACCGGCGGAGGCTGAAAGTACCTGCCACAGCACAAAAAGACGAGATCATCGTGATCAAGTGCCTAGCCGAACACGTAATGCAGACCGGACGGCGCAGGAACCCTGAAACGGGCGAATTAATTCCTCGATTCCTCATTGAACGTCTTGAGTGCCAATACAATGGCAAGGTAGTGTTCTACGCCGATTGGTTTAACGGAGTATCAGCTAATCCCTATCTGAGGTTTAAACTGAGAGCTGTCGAATCCGGTACCATCGAAATCATCTGGATTGAAACAGACGGAACCAGAACCACTGCCTCTGCCGAAATCGAAGTTATGGGTCCACGGGTAAATTGACGCTTGGATTCTCCGATTCTGGATCAGATCGGTGGTATATGGGCTCAAAACCGTTTGTGGGGTTCCAGAAATCAACCGTCAGGTCAATCGCACTTTCCGTCGGCCTCGCACCAGCATGCGTGTGTGGTACAAACGACAATACAACCGGAAACGCAGACTGGATTACGATAAGTGAGTTCCTCTGCTACGCTAATATCACCGTCGATCCGCTCCTCAATCGGCACCACGCAGAGCGGATCCGCCATACATTGGCCCACTTCATCAAATGCTTCGACCGGATAATTCGGTGGCGGCGTCGCATTTCCCACTGAGATACTAACCACACCAAAAAGCGCGGTTACAGCTACCATCATACTAAGGCGATTCATTATACTCCGTTCCTATTTGTTATCTGACCCCACTTGCGAGGCTTTTCCCGCTCAACTTTCCCCTAAGTGGATAATGCTGTTACATTTAAACTAAATACTTAGATAAATGTCCATACACTGTTTAAACGTAGAGATATTTTGTGCTCATCGCCTTTGGGGGAAAGACCGTCGTTTCATAAAACCGCACCGGTACTCCTCTTACGGTCTTAGAGAAAATACAAAAGCCTCCAGAACCACTGTAAGGCAATATATGCATGGCGTCACTGGGACTCCTCAAGAATATGGCACGCCAAGATCCTTAATTGCCTATAGTAGTATAGTAGGCTGGGGCTGGATATGATTTGTCAAACGCCCAATCTCCTGTCCACTTGCAAATGAAACTCAGAGGGTAACCTTGGTTCGCAAACGGTTCATAGGCATTTGCACGTGTACAGCGATAATTTTTTTAACGGGCCTCTCTGCGATAGCGGAGACAGTTGATACATTGGTGGTGAAAGGGTCAGGCTACACCCGCGAAAGCGCTATCGCATATACTGGAGAAACTGCTGTCACGCGGGCTATAGAACGATATGTCAGACCCGCGGCGCTTGAATCGAACCGTGACCAAATTAGGTACCGCATCCTCGACGAAAGTTCTGGCTACCTAAAGTCATTGAAAATCATTAAATCCTACGTGGACAATGACGGAGTTCACCAAATCACCGCGGAAGCGCAGGTAAGTATTGACAGACTACTGACTTCACTCAGGAATCTGAATGTTGAAGTAAAGATGTGGGCTCCCGGACCAGACCAAGCCATCGAGGGCCGTCGAGGGGCAGGCCGGCGTACTGGCCGCGACCGTTTTAAGGAGGACCCCCTCCCCTGACTAACCAACCTCGTTAGTGCAGTGCTCGCGAGCCAAATTTTGGGAGCCTCAAGACAGCATCCGAGGGCCGGTTTAAAATCGCATTATCAACGAAATCACCCAATTGCTTTGCGAGTTAGAGAAGTGTACGATGCTACAGTTGGTTGAGGATTCGGACTACGCCCCGAGGTTCCTGTATTTAAGGAATGTAAGTCGTTGTGGGGTGGTCAGAATGGTTTTCTCGATCATAAATAGGGGCGCATTATTGTCACTACTTTGGTGGCATAAAAGGGGTAAAAGCGTATCTGATGATGAGCCAAAAAACCTTCAATATCAATGGGGTATGGGTTATCGCCAGGTTAAACATGCGTGCGCTTCTGGGCCGGAGTGAGGGGTCCTTGTCCCTCTCTTGTTGTGGAGGGAGTCTCCTGGGCCCGCTTCAGGAAAGGAAGCGCTTAACCCAGCGTGGAATAACACTTTAAAGTAGATGATAATAATATAAAGGGAGGCCAGAGATATGATTACTCTGACTGTCAACGGTCAATCCCATACCGTGGATGTTGATCCGGATACGCCCTTGCTATGGGTACTCCGGGATACTCTCGGGTTGACTGGTACTAAATACGGTTGCGGCATTAGCGAATGCGGTATTTGCAGTGTCCATATGAATGGCGAACTTATTAATTCTTGCCAGAAGTCAATCGGTAAATGTTCGGGCGCTGACGTAGTCACAATTGAAGGGCTCGGGGCAAATGGTCTGCATCCAATTCAGCAGGCTTTCATCGATGAGAATGTGAGCCAGTGCGGTATTTGTATACCAGGCCAACTCATGGCTGCCGCGCATATGTTGAATTCCAATCCAGAGCCGACCGATCACGAGATCGATGTTGCTATGAAGAACAATTACTGCCGTTGCGGAGCGTATACGCGTATCCGCGCAGCAATTCATGCAGCAGCAAGCTCTGCTTAAGGAAGGGAGGCAGAGATGACTGAAATAACAAAAATTACACGCAGAACCTTTATGGCGACCTCCGCTGCTGCTGGCGGCGGGATTGTATTTGGGTTGCCATTTCCAAAGATGGGTCCAAAGTTCGCCCAAGCTGCGTTTAAAGACCTAACCGGTGGCGCAGAAATAAATGCATATGTGCATGTCGCCAGCGACAACACAATTACGTTTGGTTGCCCGGCGACGGAGATGGGACAAGGTTCCGGCACGAGTCTGTGGATGATGTTCGCAGAGGAATTCGAGTGCAAATGGGACGCCGTTCTGGACTTCCCAACTGGGCGTCCCGAATATGTACAGCCTTTGATCGGTTTGCAGCTGACCGGTGGCAGCACCGCAACTCCAGGCTTCTGGGGTGTTTTGCGGAAAGCTGGCGCCCAAGCACGGCACATGATGATCCAGGCCGCCGCCACGAGATGGGGCGTGGACGCATCACAATGTAGCGCCAGCGATAGCATGGTCACGAGCGGTGACAAGAAGGCGACCTATGGTGAACTCGCTGCTGCTGCAGCCGGACAGACCCCACCAGAGGAACCCACCCTCAAAACACCAGCGGAGTGGAAAATTATCGGGAAGCCCGGTTTCGACCGGCTCGATAGTCTTCTTAAGGTCACGGGAGAGTGTCAGTATAGCTCGGACATCTCGGTGCCCGGCATGGTGCACGCTGCAATCCGGATGGTTCCCTTTGGCGGAAAAATCCTGAGCTACGACACGGCCGCAGCGAAGCGCGTAAAAGGCGTTCGCGATGTGATCGTGGTTGGTGCCGAGGCTCCTGCGATTTTCCTCGACAACAATGTTCCTGCTGTAATCGTTACTGCCGACTCCTATTGGCAGGCAGAAAAAGGCGCAAAGGCGGCCAACGTGCAATTCGGCCAACCGAAAGAGTTTGCCGAACTAGATTCTGATAAGATCTCGAGTGCGTTACATGCGGGTCTTGCAGCAGAAGGCTCACAGGCTCGTGCCGATGGCGATTATCCCGCAGCAATTGGTTCCGCTTCGGACACGCTCTCGGCAACCTACGAAGTTCCGTATATGAGCCATTCACCACTTGAAACGATGAATGCCCTCGCGGACTTCAGAGGTGATTCCCTAGAGTGCTGGATTTCAACTCAGGATCCTGGAGCTGGCTACATCGTCGCTGAGATGATTACGGGCCTGCCGCAGGACCAGATCTATATACACCAGACCTATACTGGTGGCGGATTTGGACGCAGGGTTGAGGTCGAATACCTGGAGTATGCGATCGAAGCCTCCATGGCAGTGAAGGCCCCTGTCAAACTGACATATTCCCGTGAAGAAGACATGGCAAACCACTTCCACCGGCCAACTTATGCCGCGAAGATGACTGCCGGTATCGACTCAAGCGGGGAAGTCACGGCATGGCAACATCATATCAGTGGTCCGGGAATCTGGCTTTCACCGATGCGGTCTTCGCGCCTCAAGAACCTGTTTGCAGGCTCTGACTTCATCAATGGTCAGATCGAGAGTGGTGTTGATTTCCACAGTGCCCAGGGTGCAAAAGACATTGGCTACAATTTCGCCAATATCGATGTCCGTTATACACAGGTGGACTTTCCAGTTCCGATTGTGTTCCTTCGTGGCGTCGGCAACACCCAGAACGCTTTCTTCATCGAAAGCTTTATGGATGAACTCGCCGATCATATCGGACAGGATCCCTTCGAACTTCGCCAGAAGCTGCTAGCCGACGAACCGCGTATGCTCGCGACTCTCGAACTCGCTGCTGAAAAAGCGAACTGGGGTGGATCTTTACCGAAGGGCCATGCCCACGGTATCGCCTTCCACAACAGCTTTGACTCTCCGTGGTGTGACGTCGTCGAATTGTCGGTACGTGGTGGGAAACGGGTTAACATCCACAAGATCACCCGTGCTGTCGATTGCGGATTGGTTGTGAATCCCGATCAGTTTGATGCGCAAGTTCAGGCCGGTGTAGTCTGGGGTCTTGCCCATACCTTCTTGACCGGGCATACCGTCAAGGCAGGCGAACTGGCACAAAAGAACTTCGATACGTACAAGTTGCCACGTATCAGCCAGATGGCAGAGTACGAGGTACATACTGTACCGACCAAGAACGATCCGACAGGTATCGGAGAGCCAGTGTTCCATACAATGGCTCCTGCGATCACCAACGCGATCTTCGCGGCTACCGGCAAACGTATTCGTTCATTGCCATTGAATAGACATGGCATGAGCCTTGCCTAACCACTTATGAACGGCCGGTCGAGAGCATTGTCTCTCGGCCGACCTTCAAGTTTTTGGTTTACGAACTAGTCCGGTGACCACTATGGTCGCCGGATTTTTCTCAGCGGCATTGAACCAAACAAATCAGAGCTAAACCCAACGGCATGAATCACTTCAGGTATTTTTTTGATTCATGGAGCCTGTGTACTCTGGGTCTTACTTCCTACTGGAAAGCACCAATAGGGATCTGCCTTCTGCTCGCTCTTCTTTCCCCAAATATAACCACGGCGGACGAAGCAACCTCGGAAGCTGAGATCCGGGAAGGAAAACGAACCTTCTCCGTGCATTGCGCACAATGCCACGGAATTGGAGGGGCCGGAGGAGGACATTCCCGAAATGGTCCAAGTCTCACCGATGCGGTCACGATCTATGGCGGTGAACTTGAAGATATCTATAGGGTCATCTCCGAGGGAATCCCAAGAGCTGCCATGCCCCAGTGGAAGCAAAGGATGCCTGAGGCTCGTATTCGGCAACTCGCTGCCTACGTGTTCAGCATCAAAGGAACGCGGAAGCAGAACAACCTCGCCAAGAACGCCAACAACAAAGCCTTGCCAGTAAACGAAACAGATCTTGCTGATGGCCTCAGAGAAGGAAAGAGAAATTACCGCATCCATTGTGCCCAATGCCATGGTCTCTCAGGTGCAGGGGGGGTTGGGCCGAATCTTACCGATGACATAAACATCCACGGTAGAAAATTCCAGGACATTGTCAAATTAATCACTAACGGCGTACCGGATAAACTGATGCCCGCCTGGGGCGAAAAATTCGGTTCACAAACAATCAATCAAATCGCCGCTTACGTACGTAGCATCAATGCAACACAAGCTGGCCAGGACTCCTCCCTCCCCGACGTCTCGAGGGAAACGCTGCTAGAATCCGAAGATTTCAAAACGAAAGTCGAGGGCGGCAAAAGGGGATTCAATAGTCATTGTATCGAATGTCACGGAAGTGGTGGAAAAGGTGGAATGGGCCCCAATTTAACGGATGAATTCACTCTGCACGGTCAGGAACTAGAAGATATTGTCCGCGTAATTACGAATGGAGTGCCAGGCTTAATGCCAACGTGGGGGCAGAAAATGAGTGAGGAGCGAGTAGCTCAGTTTGCGGCATACGTATTCAGTATTGTAGGGACTCGTCCAACTGGAAAACGGCCGCCGAAGCGAGTATCCCGATTGCTGAATAACAAATATATACAAACTAACACAAACCCGGACGGTAAAAGGACATTTGTAATCTACTGCGAACAATGCCATGGCATGGGAGGCCTAGGCGGCGCCGGGCCCAATTTGACGGACGAATTCACCCTGCATGGAGATACACTTGAAGACATTGTTCGTATCATCACAAATGGGATCCCCAAAATGCAGATGCCTACGTGGAGTCAAACAATGTCGGCGGAACGAATCAAACAAGTTGCCGCATACGTCTTAAGTTTGAACGGTAGTCGGCCAACCGGTAAGTTACCGGATTCTGACAGACCCAAACAATTGCGCGGCATCAGTCCCTTCCGATGACGCAATTAATCTACTGCAGCATTTTCCGGTTCTATCTCGTAAACCCAATAGCTTCCGTAATTCGCCACGAGCTTCAAACCACTGAGTGCAAGCGGATTGAATTCACCGAACGGTAGCATGTGGGCGAGCAGTGTGTTCGCAGTCATAGAATCTTTCAGGTAGTACACACGCTTTTTAGCTATCCCAAAAGACTCGACGGCGTAATGACTAAAACCTTGCTCCCCCAGCCATTTCTTTACCTGGATGATATCGTCATGGATATGGCCACTAACCGCAAAATCACGATAACCAACTCCCACAAGGTTCGGCCGAGTCAAAGCGAGTTTATATACGTCCGAAAGTTGTACTACGATAAAACTTTTGCGGCCTTCAGCGATCTCCTTCAACATAGCCGAACCTGCTTCGGCCTCGCTTGAAAGCGCATCAAGGAATCTCCCGAAATCCTCTGTGCCGTTTTCCGAAATACGCCAAAACACGCGTTCGAGAGACTCGATTGCATTGAGATCATCATCCCAGGCTGGCGGGATAAAAAGCGGTCTTGGAAAATTTGCATCGTAAAAAATTTTAACACCCGTTAAAGCATGAAGCTGTCGATTGGTATCCCACCAACCAAGCATGACAGCATCCTCGGGGATATGAAGTTTAACGGCCTCTGCCAACTGATCTAGGTCTTCGGTTCGACTGGGAATGGCTAGGGCAAGTTCGGAGGAACGGTTTTGCCAATCCAATAAAATTGGAGCAACCTCAGGACCGGGATCCGCAATATAAAGTTCAGCGAATGCGCTTCCATCCTTGTCCAGACGCGCTTCGAACTTTCGTATGGTAAGATTCTGAGGCACGGAGAGAGCCAAATCAGGGAAATTGGCAATGGTTCCGTCTGCGATGAGTTCATAACGATACGGGGCAGGATCAGGGAGCAATAGGTCATAGCCCGCCCAATCGATAAGCAAAAACCCAATCACGATAAGCGCTCCGTATACGTACGGAAGCCTCCGGTTTAACCAGCTTCGCTTTGCCCTCACCGGCAACTAACTCTCAATCGTCACCCGCATCGTTCGAGTCAAACCTTCTGCGCGGGAGCAGTAAACCCGCCATTCCGACCAGCATCAAGGCACCACCAAGACCACCAATAGAGGCACGTTGCACGTTACTGTCGATATCTAGAAGAGAAAACTCTGATTTCTGTTCGATGTCCGCAAGCCTCGCCTTGATCTCCGCTATTTCGCGTGATCGGGTATCGGAATCCATCACCCTGGCATAACATTCCACAAGTGAGCTCCAGCCTTCACTATAAGCCCATCCACCAGGACTGACGTGCATGACCGCCTTGTACAGCTGATTGAGGTCGTTTCGACACCCCCGTGCGTGCTCAACTTCTACCGCACTCGGGTTGTTTCCATCCGCAATAAACATCTGGAAAAACTCGCCAGCGCCATCTTCAAGCGGCTCCGGCGGTGCTGGTCGGTTTGAATCCTGTCCGACAAGCATGTGATCGGCGTACAATTTCTCTATCACGTGCTTGGCTTTTTGTTGAACCGATAGACCGGCTTTGACTGCGTCGTCTGCCATATTTTGGTATGCACGCGCAAAACTTTCGGAGTGGCATCCTGAACAGGTTGCTATCCATGCTTCCTTACGTGCCCCAAACCAGCCATCTGACAAATTATCAGCAATATCCGGCGTGGGCATGAAACCCCACCGGACCTTGCGCACAACATTATGTCCAAACTTGCCCCTGAACTCGAAGTGGCAACTAGCGCAAGTTGGAGCGGTCTGCCCACCCTTTACGTAAGCGTCCTTTAGCCTTGTCTCCCAATCCCATTCGTGACCGCTCATCTGATAGATACTTCCATGCTTGGACAGCATGTAGTTTTCGAACTCATTGTGCGCAATACCGCTATGGCAAGTGGCGCACGCCTCTGGCTTACGTGCCTCAGCTGCCGAGAAAGTGTGGCGAGTGTGACAACCGTCACATTTATTTTGGACAGAATGGCATGACACACAACCCTCAGCAATTTCTCGTTCTGTCAGTGCAGCCCACATCGCCATTTCAACAACCCCATGATAGTCCAATGCATGGGATGGACGCCCAGGAGGCCATTGTTCCTGTGGCCAATTAAGAGTGTCGCGCTCCGATTCCCGTTCGGCAAATTCTTGTAAATGGCAAGTGCCGCAAACGGCTGCGTCCGGCATACGTAGATCGCGTTTGTGGTCTGCATTGCCCACCCGCAAGATTTCTACATGGCAGTCCATGCAGCTCACTTCGGATAGAATTTGCTCTTCCTCGAGAAGGCCAAGTGCAATTAAATTAGTCTCGACCCGTTTGAGTTTCTCCTTCTTATAAAATCGTACGTCACCGGGCTCGAGGTTTCGAATTTCATTCAAATTGGCATGAACACTTTGCTTCCAAGCCATCGTATGGCCCGGCGTGTCTTTTTCATGACATTCCACGCAACCTTGACGCCCCGAGCCTTTCCCCTTGTCGGGCGGCTCATAAAAAGATTGCGGATTCGTATATTTGCTAAACAGGATGGGATCCCAGAAATCAGCTTGGCTACCCTCCCCGGCGCCTTCCTCCGGGTCGTGATAACGCCACTCGAGGGCATCATATAGATCGGCCGGGTCACCATCTCTGTCCAATCCAAGAACCTCGAAGGTTTCATCCGGAATGTCGGCTTTTGCTGGGTCGCTCACCATTAGTGCGAGCAGCGCGGCGATAGCCAACCCTAAAACAGTTCTATTACCAGACCACATGGCGCCGCCCTGTTTTACTAATGTTTCCAACCCGTATCGTAATTGCCATTGTGGCCTTACCAATTTTCAGTCGGTTCTCGAAAATGCCGCAATTGCCAATTGGCATCTTTAAAGGATTCGGAATTCCCAGATTCCTCCCCTAGACGGTTACGCCCAAGAATTCTCTCAATCTCGCGCACCTCTCGGTAGTATTTCGCCATATCCGCCGGTGGCAACCCAATTTGCTTCCCAACCATCGGTGTGTGACAGGAAATACAACTGGTCGTCTTAGCACCATGCCCACCGCCAACAACGGCTGTGGTCATCACTAACCACACTGCAAACGCGCCAAGAGCGAGAGCAATTTTTGACCCTTTGGCCATCCTAGATTGGCTGTTCCATGGCTTACGACCTAAAATAAATGGAATAAAAAGGAGGAACAGGATTACCGCAAGCGGTATCCAGAAGGTGCCAACTTGAAGCCAAATCGCACTCTCACCGGTAAACTGCCAGAAGGGTTCAAAGAGGAACAACAGGTACCATTCAGGCGCTGGAATGTTCATACCGTGATTTGGAAGCGGCGGCATGTCATGGTCGGTAGGCACCTGAAATACGATCGCAAGGCCAACCAGCAGGGCCAACGTGATGACGACAGAAATACCTGCCTTCAGAGAATGCTTGGGCCAAAAACGGTCAAACTCCTGAGGATACGGCGGAGCGTATTTCTCATCGATAAATATCTCGCGATGCCGACTTTTGCTCATCTCAATCCGCACCTCCCGAGCCTATAACGGTTCAGAGATGCCATGTTTACCGATCATCTTAAAATGAAACACCAACAGTACAGTTATAATTAGCGGCAACAGGAGAACATGGATGATAAAAGTCCGATATATGGTGAATGTATCGAGGAGGAATGTCTGCACGAAACCACCGATTACAGGCCAAGTCTCAACATAATCGACCCATATAGAATAAGACCAATAGGCACGCCAGTCCCAAGGTAAAAGAATGCCCGTTATCACGAACAGGAAAACCATCAACAACTGCAAGACACCAGAAGTCCAGTTGAATTCTCGGGGATTTCGATATGCCTTCCGGTAGAACACCGTGATCATGTGGGTGAACACGGTAGCAACCAATAAGGTCGAGCCCCACCGGTGCATATTCCTGAAAAGCGACCCACCTGTTATTTCGTTGCTCATTCGTTCTATACTTTGCAAAGCGAATTCAGGGTTAGGCATGTAAAAAAATATTAAAAAAATACCCGTGAGAAGCTGCATAAGGATGATAACAAGCGAGATACCACCAAAGCAAAAGAAGAAGGCATCACTCGGCACTGCCTGACCCATCTTGTGACGCATGAATGTCACGAAACCGGTTCTTGAATCGACCCAATCGTAGAACCTAGAACTCATTCATGAACTCCATCTTATCAACTGGCTGACCCCCCATCCGAGTAGCGACAGCGTTTTGCCAGACCATTTATTCCCGATCCTATGTCATTGCTCGCACAGGCGAACATAGCGTTAGTCACTACCTTTCGACTAGGGCTGAATTTCACTTTGTTTTAGATAAATCGTGGGATACTTTCAGCACTTTTTTCTATCACGGCCGCAGCCACCTTCTCAGGTAACGTTCCAAAATCGTAATTACTCTGTACACATTGCGCACTCAAGGAGAGACAGAGATTGGAGTTTACAAACCGAGGAGAACTCACACACGGCTTGACGTCACCCACAGAATTAGTGACCGTGGCAAGTGAGATAAAAGGACTCCAAGGGTAATTCTTATGCGTCTGAGCATACCGCTTTTGGCGGGTTTTTGTATAGCATCGATCACTAATGGTGCAGCGGCGTTTGATGAATCTGACATAATAAAGGTTAGGGCACTGAACCAGTGCGAGGCGTGCGATCTGCGCGAGGCCGAGCTAAGTAATGCGAACTTGAGACGAGGGGTACTCATAAGAGCTGATTTGCGTCAGGCAAACCTGCACGGTGCCGACCTATCCGCGGCCGAACTTAACCATGCAAAATTGAGAAAGGCTGATTTGAGCGATGCCAATTTAATCGGCGCAAACTTACGCGAAACTGACATGCGAAATGCCGTCCTAACAGGCGCTGACTTGAGATTCGCCGATCTGACAGATGCCAACTTAAGTAAAGCAGACCTTACACATTCTAATTTGGCTCGCGCTACACTTAGCGGCGCAACTTTGCGCAGAAGCGACCTCAGTTCTGCCAATCTCGGAAAAGCAGATTTCCGCGAAGCCGACTTAAGCAACGCACGCCTTGTCAGGGCTAATATGGCAAAAATTAATCTACGGAAGGGATATCTCAGTGGGGCCGACCTCACCTCAGCCCATCTAACGGAAGCGGTACTTAGCATGGCCGATCTTTCCGATACCACACTGATTTCAGCTAATCTCGCTCAGGCAAGCCTCCGAAGCGCCTTTCTAAATGGGGCAGATCTAAGTGAAGCGAACCTCGAATCAGCGGATCTCACGGGTGCCGATCTAACAGATGCGATTTTAAGAAATACCAAGCTAGAAAAAGTCGCACTCACCGGAGCCAAGCTCAACGGCAGCGACCTAACCGGTGCAAATCTAAAAGACGCAAATCTCACTGACGCAACACTTTCGGGAGCCAATCTCACTAAAACCGAGCTAGAAGGAGTAAATCTGACTAAGGCCAACCTGTCCGATGCGATTTTGCAGGACGCGAATTTGAGCCGAGCAATCTTAAGGGAGGCTAATCTGAGCAGAGTTAATTTATCCGGTGCAGACCTCAGTGGAGCAGTGCTGCGAAAAGCCAATTTAACTGGCGCCGACCTGACTAACACAAGATTGGTTGGAGTTGATTGGAGGGGTGCCAACCTAACCGATGTTGACCTCTCCACCTCACGACTTACACAGAGCGAGGTAGCCGATGCAATCCTTTGCGGCACCCGTATGCCTTGGGGAGAGCAAAACGGGGGATGTGAAGAATAAACATGGGTTCTCTCTTCCGTATCACCGTTATCGCTGTCACTTGGGCAATCGTTATGACTGTCTCTGAGGCCCGTGCTGTAGATGACTCGCTTTTGACCACATTTCTGGCAGACAAACATTGCCCAGAATGCGACCTAAGCGGAGCAAACCTCGCTGGCGCCAACCTGATTGGAGCTAATCTCTCTGGCGCGAACCTTGTGAATACAAATTTTGCCAGGGCCAATCTCTGGCGCGTCACCCTGAATGGAGCAAATTTAACGGGGGCGGATTTTACGGGCGCAAATTTACGAGACACTGATCTTTCTGGAGCTAATCTGACCCAGGCAAACTTAACAGGAGCCAATTTGAAATATAGCCGAGCGAGTAATGCTTTGTTTCGAAACGCACACCTCAACCGAGCTAATCTATTGGAAGCAAACCTCCGCGGCGCGGACCTAGCCCAGGCAGATCTGAGTCGCGCTTATCTCGCAGGTGCCGATCTTCAAAATTCTAACGTCACCGGAGCAATTTTTCAGAATACGAGCCTAAATGGGGCTAACCTCCAACACCTCGACCTTACCGACCTCGATCTCACATCAGCCAATTTACGCAATGCGAGGCTCGGTGGAGCAGTGTTCTGTCGTACCAAAATGGCCTGGGGACAAGAAGACGGGGATTGCCCTGACTAACCAAACACCGAGAAATCCATGACCAATGGATAGCGGGGCTCTTACGTACCCATTCGGCACCATAGACTGGCCCGCAACGGCCCCCGCCCTCCCAAACAATTCAAATGTCTATGTAATAAAGACTAGACCGTTAAGAGCGCGGATCGATACAGTTTCACCAAGAGGTTTAGCCGAGCATATCGCTCCATATCGCTTTGGCCCAGTCATCCGCATTAGCCGCCACAATTTCAAAGCGGCCAGGAGATAATCCTTTAGCACCTTTAATAGCTGCCATCTTGCCGGACTCATCATCCCAATCATACACCGCAGTTACTGAGATACCTTCCGTGTTGCTAACCAAACTATAGCAAGTATTAGCCATACTTGGTCGCGGTGGTTCATTCCCATTGATCAATGCAACAACCGCGGAAGCACAGACCTTGCCCATGGAATTCGCGATAAAACCGGATTTCGGAACCTTGCCGACAGTTGTAGCATCCGTGGAATCGCCAACGACATGGATATCAGGATGAACAGTGGACTGGTAGGTCCAAGGATTTACCGGACACCACCTTCGACCTTCAGGACGCAACCCAGCTAGGTCGACTGTATCGCTCGCTCTCTGACCTGGAATAATATTTCCCACATCTGCACGGATATCGTCAAAATTTGTAGAAATCGTGCGGTTTGAGGCGTCAACTTTGACCACTGCACTATCAGTACGATAGTCGATAACATCCGAGTAATATGCGTCCCATGCAGACTTAAACAGCTTACCCTTCGATATGATTTTCTCGTTCGAATCCAATACGATTATTTTCGAACCTGGCTTGTGCTTCTTAAGAAAATCTGCAATCAGACAAGTCCGTTCATACGGCCCTGGAGGGCACCGATAAGGGCCAAATGGCACCGAAAGCACAACCGTGCCTCCGGCCCGCATAGCGACCAACTCCTCTCGAAGTTGTTGAGTTTCAGGACCGGCTGACCAGGCTGCAGGAAAAGCGGCACGACCCGCTGCATCAAGGCCCTCGACATCATCATTGATCAATGTAATCCCTGGCGACACCACCAGCCTATCGTATTTGATCATTCCATCTGAGATCCGAACCATTCGTTGGCCGGGATCAATCTCGGTGACCGTATCGTGAACCACTTTAATGCCATGGTTTGTCTTGAGCGCATTGTAGCTGACCGTAATGTCCGCCATCGTCTTGAGGCCAGTTATTACCCAATTGCTGATGGGGCAAGATCTAAATACCGGCTCGCGCTCGATCATTACCACTTCGATCGATGGATCTTGGAGACGGATATATTTTGCCGCCGTAGCACCACCCCAACCACCACCGATTACCACCACGCGAGGGCCGGACTTGGGCATGATCTCGCCTTGTGCGAAGGCAGGTGAGGACCATTTTGTAAACCCAAGCACGCCGACACCCGCCATGCCATTAGCTAGGAACTTCCTCCGAGTAATAGTCATTTTTCTCCCCTCCTTCCTATCGCAGTCGAGAGTAGTAGTGCGCCAACGCCTCAATATCGCCTTCGCTCAAATCCCGGGCAATTATCATCTGTACCGCATTCGCGCTGGTTCGTTTGCTAGCTTTGTATTCACGTATAACCTTGGCCAGATATGTAACCGGTTGGCCAGCGATGCGGGGGCCTAGATCTCCACCCTTACCATTTAGTCCATGACATTCTACACACTTGGTAGCCGCGATGGGGGCACCATTAGCTGCCAAACTTGCTCTGTTAGGCGTAGCAGTATCAACCCAGGGTTGCGAAGAAAACCAATGCGAAATCTGCGCAAGTTGGGTGTCGGTAAAAGCCTTCGCAATGATGTTCATAACATAAAATTCGCGCTCACCAATTTGATATGCCCGCATGGTTTCGATCAGGTATCTAGCACTTTGGCCACCAAGAATCGGGATAGTATTTCCAGGCGATGCACCCGCTGTACCGTGGCAGCCCGCACACGTTTGCGATAGCCGAAAACCTTCTGATGTATCAGCGTGGGCCGTCCCCGATACGAACACAATAACGAAACTAACTAACCAGCCACGCATAAATCTGACTTTCATGCCTGCCCCCCTTTTTCTTCTTAACTCTGTGTCACCATGTTTTAACTAGTTAGAGCCACAAAATGAGGACTAATCTAGTCAATTTTAAATATGAGCACGAACGGACCTTGTCAAGCAACTTAGAACCTAAGTTGAACTTCACTATCTTTTGATAAATCGTGGGATAATTTCACCACTTTCATAATCACGGCCACAGCTACCTTCTCTGGTTACAACTCAAAATTGTAGTCACTTTAAGAGACAAACTAACCGCGTCAGACTACTCAAAGGGTAAACTTTAAGTATTCCCACACAAAATGCCATCTAACTATTGATGTTTCATCCACCACTCTGTCGCCAGGCGCTGGGACTCGGTAACTTGTTCGGGCGTCATACCGCTTTTAAGGCTAACCTCTTTCTCCAGACTAAGATCCCGACCCAATACCTTAGCTATTTTGAACCACATGTATGCCTTAATATTATTTTTCGGCATTGCTGAGTTATGTAAATACAAAGAATAAAGGCGCAAAGCTGCAACCGGATTCTTTTGATCGACTGATCTAAGATACCAGTCCAAAGCTTTATCCTTTCTCACTACGGTACCGTGCCCATATCGATATATATCGCCAAGATACAACTGACACTTGTCATTCCCTCTCTCCGCACATCTAAGAAACTCCCTCACCGCAATGTTGTACTTGCCGTTTTCATAAGCCGCCCAAGCTCCGTCGAAATCTGCCTTTACCGAGACGTTTTCGAAAAGTAGTAAAAAGATCACAACGAATAATTGGCGCATGGAAACCTTTACTGTGCGTCTGCGGAAAGAAAAATTAACCACCACAAGCGTCCTTGAGCATAAAACCAATAACGCATTTTTGTAACTTGCTCTGCTAAGGAAAGTTCTAAAACCTTTTAACATATATTTCCGAGCCAGAATCCATAGCCTGCTCATTTTTTATATTCAGCAACCAGAATCATCTTTTCCCCACGGCATCAAAGTTCTACACAAAATGGCACCCTCAAAATCCGAATTGCGAATTAAGGCTCTTGTAAAGTCGGCTTCCGTCAAATCAGCCTGAAAAAAATAGGCGCCAGTCAAGTCAGCACCCGTAAATTCCGCTCCAGTTAGGTTAGCCGCATAAAAGTGAGCCTCAGTCGATATAGTCTCATTAAGATTGGCTTTAGTCAGATTGGCCTTACTAAAGTCGACGTTATGTAAATTCGCTGATGCCAAGTTAGTACCGCTCAGGTTAGCCATAAAGAAATCTGCGTTGGTCAAGTCGGCACCTGAGAAATCTGCCCCCATCAAATAAGCGCCTCGTAAGTCAATCCCTTTTAAATTCGCCTCCCTCAAATCGGCGTCCACCAAGTCGGCTCCTCTTAGGTCTACTCCGCTCAAATCCGTTTGAAAAAAATCAGCACCAGTAAGGTCACACTCCACACAGTGATTAACCAGCCCTAATTGTTTAAGGTCTTCTTCATCTAATGCCAGCACAGACTTCCAGCACACAATAGTGACCGCAAATCCCAAAAACACTATGAATTTTCTCGTGTTTAACATCGCTTTAAGACACCTGCCTCCACCGATATTGGTAACGAAGATTTATCCGTTATCGTTTTTTCATACAGACACAGGCGCTTTGTCCAACTGATTCTCAGAATAATTTTAGCCTTATTTTGTCTGTTGGGTGATGTAAGCAATAACGTCTTGAATTTCCTCCGAAGTATCCAGGCCGCGAAATGCCATTTTTGTCCCAAGAATAAAATTCTTAGGCTTAATAAGGTATTGAGCGAGAGTATTTTCATCCCATGTAATGCCGGCTTTTCTCATCGCCTTCGAATATTTAAAGTCGGTTAAAGTACCCGAGACTCGCCCAATGATCCCAAAGAGGTTCGGACCTATCCTGTTTATTCCACCTTCCTCGAGTAAGTGGCAAACTTTACATTTATTAAAAACTTTTTTACCGGCGACAGGATCCCCCTTGGTGCTCACAACGGACAGAGTTTTACTCGCCACTGGCGCTTCAGAGAAAGCAGCTGACCCGGAGGCTTCAACGATAATAACGCCGACCATCGGTGGATGGACACCACAGGTGTACGGAATAATCATCGGTTCATCGAAACGAAGAGTAGCGGTGCTGCCCGGCATTAAAATTCCGGAGTTGAATTCGCGTTCTAAACCAACCGCACTATGCTCAATCACGTGTACATTGACGAAACGCACGCACTCACCGGGCTGGATATAAATGTCTCCCGGTCCAAAAACGTGTGTTATCTCTACGTTATGTACCGTCGTGCACTCCTGACCCCATGCCATGTAGGGTAAACCTGCAACGAATACAAAAGCCATCATTCCTAAGACCAACGAAACAAATCTAGAGGTTTTATTATCAGACAACATTTAAGAACCTCCGTAACATGATCTTGCCGAATTCACCCACCTATATCATACAGCTTGACAGACATGGTTCAGTATTACGACGCTCACCTCCAGACACAAACAATGTAAGACGACCTCAAATAACGCTACGAATGCACCATTTGACGCCTCCAGGAGATCCTTTGACCCAAGCCAAAACAAAAAACCCGCGGCTGAACTGCACACAAAATGCATTTGGAAATGTTGGAGGGAAACGAACCAATTATCTGATTTCTCTGAGGAAAATGCACAATTTTACGGAACCCCACTTACATATCCAATAAAAACGACTGGCCATGAAGTTAACTATTCTTGCACTCTCCATCCTTTTGGTTACCTACACCGGCTGTTCTTTATCACCAGTGCAGGGGCAGGACGCTGTGGCTGTGGGCAACTCATCTAATCGCGGCACATTTACGCTCACTGATCACACAGGACGTACGGTCACTGATCAAGATTTTCGGGGTTCTTACCTACTTATCTTCTTTGGCTACACACACTGCCCAGACATTTGCCCGACCGCTCTGACAGTTGTTGCCAATGTCATCAACTTACTTGGTGAGCGAGCACAACAAGTCCAACCGGTCTTCATTACCCTGGACCCAGAACGCGATACTCCCCAAGCGCTTGCGAATTTTGTATCTTATTTTCATCCACGCCTAATTGGCCTGACTGGAAGTCTCGATCAAATTGACGCAGTAGCGAAGACATATTTTGTCCGCTCCCAAAAATACCTTCCGAGCGCACCATCCGACACTACCGTGAGTGAAAAGGACAACAATTATCTCCTTGACCATACCGCAGCCAGCTATCTCCTCAACACAGACGGCAGCGGCCTCGCGTTGTTTCAGCACGGCACACCTGCAACCGAGATAGCCAAAACTATCCAGAGTTTTATCGACCAGCACACGCTGCCAGAGTGACATCAAAATCAGGATCGGAATTTACGCACCTCGTGACCTATCCATTCCAAAATCGGTTATTGATTTTATATCTCTGAGTACTTCCTAGAATAGGTTTTTTTACACAGTTTTATCGCTAATTTCTTTTCTATCACCTGAAGAAAAGCGGACCTCGCAAAAGCTGTCCGGGCAAGGCCCCCGTGTGTTGGTTGTCCTTCAGCACAACTTCACCGGCAACGATAGTAGCTAACATTCCTTGGGCGTATTGTTTGAGTCGTTTTGCACCCGATGGCAGGTCATTCACAACTTCGGGCATCCGAGGCTCAATCGAGTCTGGATCAAAGATCGTGATATCTGCAATCATGCCTTCACGCAGCAGCCCTCGGTCATGGAATCCCCAACTTGTTGCAGTGTCATAGGTGATCATGCGCACCGCCTCCTCCAGAGTAAAAGCTCCCTCTTCACGCACCCAATGACTCAATAGATGAGTTTGTAGCGAGCTATCCATGATCTGTGAAACGTGTGCACCCGAGTCCGAAAACGTGACGTTTGAACATGGGTGTTTCATCAATTCCAGTGCATCGTCTTGATTCTCGTTTGCAAAAGGTTGGCGAAAAAATACCTTTAGGTCATGTTCTAGCGCCACTTCTATCATCGCCTCCGCCGGCGTTACGCCACGCTCTGTTGCAATCGCCGCCACACTACGATGTGGACGCGGTATTCGATCCATAACATAAAACGTGTTCCATTCGGGTGGTCTTGGCTCAGCACCAAGAACTTCAGGACCATCGTATGGTCGGTTGGCAATATCAATAAGTCTTCGTCGAAGTATGGGGTCATTCTTTAGTTTCTCACCCTGCGTCTCGAGAGGCATTCTTCGAAAGTCGCGCCAAACGTCCCAATTATCGAAGGGCGTGGAAGTCTCAAAAGAGAGCAGGGAATTAATTTCGCGACTATGGACCTGGGTAAAAATATGGGCCCCCTTAAGGTTCTCCTCCTCAATAAGCCTGTACAACAATTTCCACTGACCTGGATATTCCTTTCGGCTAAGACTACCGAACGTGATTGCTCTACCTGTTTCCTTGGAAAGGTCCGCAAGGTCACGATAGACATTCATCATCACGTCCGTATGACCCCGCTTCATAGCAAGCTGAAAAATACCAGCACCCGTCTCACCCATCGCACGAACTATGTCTGAGACCTCCTCGTCCGGCGCCACTCGACTTGCTACCATGCGGTCATCGGACGTCATATGACTCGGGCTACGTGAGGTGGAAAAACCCAGCGCTCCGGCGCGTACTGCTTCCTGAACAGCGGCCTTCATCGCCACCATGTCGTCCCCAGTCGCCTCTTCGTCGAACGCTCGCTCTCCCATGACATATGTCCGAAGCGCGGAATGTCCTACGTAGCCAGCATAATTGATGCCCTTCGGTAACTTATCCACGACATCCATATATTCAGGATAGGTCTCCCATTCCCATTTGACCCCCTGAAGCATGGCCTCCCGATCAATATCCTCAGCACGCTCCAAATTTCGGAACACGAGATCCGCCTCAGATTCCCTGCAAGGTGCCAAGGTAAATCCGCAATTCCCCATCACCGCCGTGGTAACGCCGTGGTAACAAGAACAACTGCCGAGCTGATCCCAAAATATCTGTGCATCCATGTGAGTGTGACCATCAACGAAGCCCGGTGTTACAACGTGTCCTTCTGCGTCGATTACGTCTTCAGCTATCTCTCCGTTAATGCGGCCAATTTTGACAATCTTACCGTCCTTTACGCCGATATCTCCGCGATAGCGGGCGTCGCCCGATCCATCCACCACCATGCCATTTTTAATAATCAAATCGTAACTCATCGCCTTATCTCACATCCTGATATACGCCCAGCGACTCGACATTTCGACAGACCTGCAAACAATACCGAATCCAACTCCAAAACATTAACCCATTCCTCAGAGGAATAAGCACACAAAAATCTTAAAAAAATTGGACATATAAATTTCAACACCCGTAACAAAAAAAACAGAGGTACTTGTAAACTGCATTCCTCTAGAGACCGCTTGCTCCTTCCATTAATCCTGCATCTGACTTGCCGCTGGCCCGATGGTCAGCCTTCAATCGCTCACGTGTCACAGAATTCGCTAGTGCTTCGTTGCTCACGACTCGACAAATAAGAATCAAGATCCTGTACGTCATAGACAATGATTCTTGGTCCACATTTCGAATAGATGGCACCATCACCGCGTAGACGCATTTTGGCTAAAGTCGATGGCGACAATTCCAAGTATGGAGCCGAAGCCGGCGTTTGAAGAATCTTTAGATATTCGGTCATGGTTTATTTTTCCCTTACACAAAGGCTGCGAACGACACTGCCGGCTACGGACTAAAATTAGGCTGTAAGGAGTAGTGCGGTAACCGGAAACGAATTATCGAGTAGTTTCCGACTGCCGCTTGTTGGGACGGGGGAACTCGTCCCGCCCTTTGGAACCTCGGCCTCCCCTTTGATAACGAAAACCGGCATCTTTTACGGCCTGAGCCAGACGTTCGCCCAGTTCCACGCTATCAAGATTTGGGAAAAAATCTGGCTGGATCTGTTTATATTTTGTCTTCCAGTAGCGAACCGCTCGATCGGTCACGCCATAAAGGCCAGCAATAGTCTTTACCGGATGCTTATCTTTAATCAGCCCAGTCTTTGCGGCTCGGATATAGCCAACCGCCATTCCAATATCCGTACGTTCAACCGAGCCTACTCCCGGAGAACCGGGCCGCACCATGTCTTTGATGGGACGCGGGGTTCTGCCCTGTAGGATATAATCCACTTGGTCCGAGAGAAAATCGGCAACTATTACCGGAAAATGCTCTTTGGGAACCCCGTGCCGGGTGAAATTCATTCCTCGGCAGTAGGCCTGCAGTACCGAATTGACCGCTTCCCATAGCTGCTTAACCGCGACAGGATCAGGATTTTTTTCGCGTAATACCGAAGAAGTCCACTTCTCCTGTGCCATGCGGAAATAATGCAAGGCAACCTCAACACGTCTATCGCTATTTGGCATGGCGTGTAAGCATACGCTCTACAATGCAATCCAAAAACCTCTTAGTCAGTCACCGGTATTAGCCAATAAACGGTAGGGAGGGGTTTCCCCTAACGAGAACCTAAACTAGGTGACCTTGATTGCTATGTGATTGCTGGACGTTAACACCTGCTTTCAGAATACTTCTAAGTCCCTGAAAAGATGGTGCCCGCTTTCTAGGTTCATAACCTGAAGGTCATTGCTTCAATCCGTAAGTATCACTTCCCAGCATGAACGTGGGCCTACCTAGCAGCTAGTTCGTCTTTTTACTTGTTAAGAGGAGTAGAGCCAGTTTCTGTCCGAAATAATTTTCCATCTTTTAGTGTGACAACAACCAGTACTGCATCGGTTGAACCATTCAAAAAAGTGACCATTGCGTGTTCAACCATAAGGTCATCATTCTCATAGATGCATCTGACGTCATTTCTTGTTAGTTTACCGCGTACAACTACCTGACCAATCGTTTGTTTGTAGTCGTCCCGATTAATAACTTTCCCGGATGAGTACATAACCATTGTCCATTCCGGATGCATTAATTCCATCAGCGCATCTAGGTCTTCGTTACCCATTGCGGTTTCCCATTTTTCAAAGAAACTCATTCCTTTCGATTCTCACCTGTGTGTGTACTAAAAAAGCAGAGAGAAGAACAAACTCTGCTAACTTGGGGCTTAGCTTTGGCTTGCCTTGGTTGTTGGTATGCGGACCAGAGACCAACAAATCAATAGATAGACCAGATACGTTCACCCCTTTTGCATTTAACTATGCCAATTGATAGCGTCATTAATCCAAAGCCGAAATAATCTGCGGTATCCGTAAGAAACACTCCCAAAATTACCCATGGCCCCATACAATACGAGAAATGAGTTTTATCGTGTGGTAATGGATACCTAAGTCACTGAGACAATGGGAGAAAACACGATGGCGAAGGTTAAAGATGATTGCCTGTGCGGCGCCATAAGCTATGAGAGCGACACTGATCCCGTTGTACGGCTGCCTGTCATTGCAAAGACTGTCAGAAACACTCCGGTTCCGCTTTTGGCTTGTACGTTTGGGTACCTAGAGCCAGCCTAGAAATAAAGGGAACGGAGCTAAAGAAATTCGAAGGGCAAGGCGGAAGCGGAAAAAGCGAAAACTATTTTCATCGCGCATTTTGCGGGAGATGTGGTTCGTCGATTTACGCCGATATTGAGCCATTTCCAGATCTCTTATTCATCCACGCCGGCACCTTAGACAACGCCACTTGGGTGAAACCAGAAGTTCAAGCCTGGACCGAACGTCAACTACCATGTGTTAATGTGGCAGATGGCGCTAAATTTGAAGGCAATCTTCCCACGGAGTGAGTCAAACAGGAAAGTTTGAACACTAACATTCAAACTTAAACATCCTGCCCAAGCCCCAATTTCAGCAACAGCCCCGCCGATCAGAACGGCCCGACCAGTCGTTACCGAAAACTGGCTATTGAATTAGGCACCCGGGCCCCTGGGTAATGGGCGGTGGTGGGCAATCCGCAGTAATGAACCGACTATGTAGTTGCCGACAAATAATCTAATTGTCAGCGTTGGTTGGCACCTGGGTCAGAATCGTCTTTTGATTTCGATGATTGGTAATTCAGGCTTGGGATCCAGTCTCCCCTCCCCTGCGGCAAGAGGTCGAGCAAGTTCCAGACCGGCGACAAGAGATCAATTCCCCGATAGTGGCCATCTCCCATAACCGCACCGCCAGTGTAGAAATGATGCGGCACTGGATCAGAGTTAAGAAATACGCTGATCCCGGGTAACTGGTTACCGTCTCTGTCTTCCATGCCAAAATCGCGATTGAAGCTGCCGGCGCTCGACGACAGCGTGCGCAAATTGCGCCAACCGCGAGATGCGGCAAAGATGCGAATCCGCTCCGCCGTCTGTTTGGTCACTAAGACCATTGGCGCATGCTGACTAACGTGCGGCTGGATGGCATTATAACCATCAGCCCACATGGTGCACATCGAGCAGGGGTGCTCATCTGGCAGCGCCCACATATAGTGAATTATCACCAAGGCCTCCTGACTGGGAGTGAACAACTCGGACAGCAAAACGTTCTTAGGAGCGGCGTCGGTTGCCTCCATGAATTGATAATCCAGCGGAACCGGGGTGTCGGCGGGCAAAGCGCGCCGGAGGGCGGCCACTTTCTCCCGCTGGTCCGTTAGAGCAATCTCAGCCCTACGCAACTCAGAGCGTCCAGACTTGTACAAAGTAGACGCGCTATGGAGAGAAAATTCCTTCATCACACCTGCCTCTTTGTCACGTAACAGCCCCCCCGTTATCACTCATTCAGCAATACAACTAATATACTCATCGCCTATACTTAGAACGCAAAACGTTCAAGCAAAACTCATCCCAGGACCCAATCTGGGCAACTGCCCCCGTAATCAGAACAGCCCGACCGGTCGTCACTGCAATTTGGCTAATGAATTACGAGTCCGAGCCTGTGGGCATAGGACCGTGGGCCGCGACCCCCTGCGCCTGTTCACCGGCTCCTGGGGATCATTCCGACTCGATGAGGTCAGGCCTCCCTT
>PTKE01000029.1 GCA_002937585.1 Alphaproteobacteria bacterium MarineAlpha9_Bin6
GTGCGGTGTCTATAGAAAAAGTGAACGAAATGCCGATAAAGCCGATAAAAAATCCTCGCTCCATCGTGAGCGTGCTGGAAATTGCATCCAATCCTTAGATAGGGGCTTTGCCCCGTCGTTCCTAACCACCTCATGGATCGGGATTCACCCCCATAAAGAAGCGGAAACAATAACTTAGTGTCTCCTGGTTAACCCGAAGCGGTCCATGCGTTGTCGAAGTAGTGTGGTTGCTAGGCACCAAAGGGAGGGTCCGCCTAAAACATCCGTAACCGGTTATTATTACGTTTTGGTTTAAGGAGTTTCAAGTTTAAGACCGCATTCTATATTACATTTCTCTGTCGGTACCCTACCCGCTCGGGTCCCTTTCGACATAATCCCGATCAGGCTTGAACAAACGCTTCAGTGAGGTCCCCTCAAAGAGACCGCCATCTCTGGAAGCAACGCTAACAGGTTGGGGGCTTGAGCTTACGATCCCGCACGCACCACGGCCCATGGCCCAGGGGTCCGGGCCCGTAATTCATTAGCCAGATTGTAGGAACAACTGGTCAGTCCGCTGTAATCAACGGGGCTGTTGCTCAGACTGGGGCTTGGGCTGGGTTTTGCTCAAATGGTGCGACTATTGAGCGTCACGAAAACATAAGATCCACGAGGAATGAACTAGTCACCGCAATCCCCATGTTTTGCAGTGCTTGCCCACTAGTGACGTCGATCGATTTCTTCCCTTACAGGACAGCCCGGCCTTGCACGGCGGCGGAGATCAGCCCCGAAGTTGCTATAACATCCTCGGCATGACTAATCGGGTCATCGTCAGCCAGCTCTTCCAATGCGGAGGTAACTTGTTTCCCGAGGTCTGCATCCGAAAATCCGGAGTGGCCTATTCCCTCCATTTTTGAAGCAACTTCGTCAGTTGCAGCTACGGGGATGTCGGGATATTTTTCTAGGTGCTTCCGCACCGGCTCAGGTTGGTCGGTAGATTTCAGTTGAACTTCCTCGATGATTTCACCGTCCTTAATACGACGAACGTCCGCTTCAGGGTGGTTGGTCTTTTTCAAGACGCTTGCCGAAATATCATCATCATCTGTATTTTCCATGTGGACATACAGTAAGAATTTTTGTTTTACTACCTTTGTTGGTTTGAAGAATTGCTCTGGCGATTTCGATCAGAACTTCTTCCGCATGTGCGAGCTTTTTTCAAAGGATTTGGTGGACTCTATGAAACGATTGTATGTCCTATCTTGCGTAATTCTGGCTTCCATTGTTGACCCGTCTGTAGCAGGTGCAACGTCGGGTGAGTCCGCAGGGGAGTGTCCGAAAGGATCGGAGGGACATCTCTGCAGGGCGGAAAATGGGGACCCGCACGCGATGTTCAAGGTGGGGCGGGCCGCATACCTGGAAGGACGCGAAACTGGTGATTTTTCCAAAGCGTATAAGTGGGCGTGGGATTCTAAGGAACTCGGCGATCGGTGGGGACGTCAGCTCCTTAAAATGATCTATATTAATACGAACCTACACCATGATCCCGTGGAGGCGCACAGGTGGCTTACCCGAGCCCTAAATGAAGGAAACAAACGACTAGACTACGTCATCATTTGGAAGAATCGTCTAGAGGCAACCATGACTAACGAGCAGATAGAGGAAGCCAATTCACAAACATTGGATTAAGCCTCCTCCAGACACGTAGGAGGCGCTGTCGATTTCTACTGGTTCTTCTTAGTCGTCTATGGCGCCACGTGAATGCGCTTCGCGTCCCTCAGCCAGCGGCTTGCCCTTAAAGTGGTCGATAATATAGTTGGCTACTGCATTCATGACGCGGTCGCCTATTATACCGTCAAATGCCGGCATACCCTTTTCCGGTCGCCCATATTTCATGAAATAAATCAAACCTTCTAATTCCAGCTCTGTCTTGTGCAGGTTTGCAGCATAGCCACCATAGCTTCGACCACCCCGCCCATCACTCTTATGGCAAGTCGCGCATAGCCCATAAAATTCCGTATGAACGAGGGGCGGAGGGCCCTTTATCTTTTTTCTCTCTTCTTTCACGACTTCAGGACCAGTCTCAGCCTCAGCTTTCACTGCATCAGGCCCAGCTCCGGCCTCAGCGCCAGAAATACTGAACGGAACAGCACCCAAGGAGCTAAAGAACGCAAAACACAGTGCCAAACAACCCAGCACTCTAATAAGTCCTACTATCTTCATCCGCCCAACCTCAAACATTTAATGGTGACTACACTAGATTTTATGGCAGTGGCGCAAATCAAACACGCTGATGCGACACACTGGTTCAATTGCGAAGGATATCTCTAAAATCGGGTAAAAAAAAGGCGGGCCGGCAAAAACCGCCGGCCCAACCTCTCTTTTCCGTTTTAACGGCTGAACACGTACAGCACGTTCGGAGTATTGGAGAACCACATCTCTGGAGTGATGTCGTTCGACCACTGCTCATGTGCACCGCCATAGCCGACTTCGATGGCAATATACTGCTTGCCTTCAGCTTCGAAAGTTATCGGCGGGGCATTGATGCCGGCTCCAACGTCGAACCGCCACAGCTCCTGTAATGTCGTGGCATCGAGTGCAACGACAGGTCCCTCAAGGAGGCCCGTGAAGACGAGGCCACCGGCAGTCGTAAGCATACCACCGCCCAGTGGGAAATCGGCATAGTACTTAGCCGCTATTGAGCCTGTCGCAATATCAATCGCTGTCACGCTGCCCTTCCAACGGCCAAACGGTAATCCCTCTACTGCAGGATCCGGATCGGCAAATGTCTGGAACGGGTAGCCACCCAGGAACCACTGACGAACGGCCGGATCCCAATCCGGATCCGAAATGATCGTCAACGATCTGTTACAACCTTCAACCACAGGAATGTAGTACAGGTTGGTGTTCGGATTGTAGGCGGTTGGCGACCAGTTTTTGCCTCCAGCATGTGTGGGGCAGAGCGCGCCCTTAATTGTGCCTTCGGCGCCAACCTCGGTCGCTGTGCCGCGATTCGCTGCCGTGCCAGGATTGTAAAGCTGCACGTCAACGTTTGGGTCATACGCGTTCGGACGACCGTTTTCGTCCAGACCATCCGTCCAGTTCAGCTCATCCACGAACTGGGTGCCCCAGATATAGGAACCATCCGTGCGGTCCATTGCATACACATAACCATTACGGTCAGCATGAATGACAGCGCGACGGAACTTCCCATTAATCTGGGTGTCGACCAACGTCTTCTCCGCAATGGAGTCGTAGTCGTATGGATCGTTTGGCGTATGCTGGAAGCCCCAGACAAACTCGCCCGTGGTCGCATCAATTGCGATCGTGCTGTCGGTCCAGAGGTTGTCACCAGGACGATACGCACTATCCCAGTCAGGACCCGGATTGGCTGTTCCCCAATAGACGAGGTTCAGTTCCGGATCATAAGCACCGGTTACCCAGGTAGAACCACCACCGGTTGCCCATGCGTCACTGTCATCTTTCCAGGTCTCGTGGCCAGGTTCGCCAGGAGCAGGAATAGTGTGTGTGCGCCACACCTCTTCACCAGTGTTCACATTCAACGCAGCAATCCAGCCGCGTACGCCGAACTCAGCGCCGGCCATTCCGGTAAGAACCAGATCGTTGATTACCAAAGGAGCACCAGTGATAACCTCGGCAATGCCGGGATCAGCAACTTGCGCCTCCCAAATCAAGGAACCGTCGGTCTTGTTCAGAGCAAGGATACGCCCGTCAAGCACGGGTGACAGCACTATGTTGCCGTGAAGTGCCACGCCGCGATTGTTAATACCGCAGCAGGTTACGCTCGGGGCCCAATCCGGATCAGCTTCCGGATCATATTCCCAGACTAACTCACCTCTGCCACCGCGGGCATCGAGCTTACTTACACGTCCCCAGCCAGTGGTTATATAGAGGAAGCCGTCTTCAGCAAGAGGAGTTCCCTCCAGCCCCGAAACCCTAAATTTGACAGGATCCTTACCGCCGCCATGGGTGTCCCCCATTGCATAGGTCCAAGCGACTTTGAGCTCATGCACGTTACCCGCATTGATTTCACTCAATCCAGAATACCGATGGGTCTCATAGTTGCCATGGTGATGGAGCCAGTTTTCCGGCTCCGCTTCGCTGTTGTTTAGGCGTTCTTGGGTAATGTTACCGGCAGTCGCAACCGATGCAAACATTGCTGCACCAAACGCGACGGCCAATGTTCCCGCGAACACCGACTTAGTTTCTGTTAACTTCATGGATATCCTCTCCCTTTTCTGCGCGAGCATAAGCACCACAGCGCCATCAAAAATTCGAGCTCACTTGGATGTTGCCGTTTCCTCCCCTTCACCATCTCACACTCGGTAAAAGAGGCCCGCGCCATGTGAGACGTTACGTAACTTCAACAAGAACCGATCAGTTTGTCTATTTCCGACACTTTCGTCAATGTTTTCTAAATGTTACGGATTTGGCAAAAGCAGCGGACAGATCGGTCGTACGCTTCCAGAATTGAGCTTAAATCGCACCGAAATCAGCCCTTCTTCAAACTCGCGAGCTATTCTGCCTCGAGCTCTCCGATAACGGGCTTACCCTTGAAGTTTGCGATAATGAAGGTAGCTATTCCAGCTATGGTGCGGTTACGTTGATGCTTGTATTGATATGTGGAGAAGTTGGATTGGTGAACCACAGATATGGAAAATGGTGGAAGAAGAAGGTGGAAAAAGAGATAAGAACGATCAATTCTCTGCTCACTCGTTACGGCATTCGTTCACCATTATTGCGGTGCAACTAGGCTTTTCTGCTGATATCGATGTTGCACGTGCTGTCGGTAAAAAAGTAAAGGGTGAGATTTCTCAATCGAGTTACAGTCATGATGATGCAGTAGATAAAGCTGAAGATAGTCGTGCAATGTACGAACGAATACAGGCATATAAAACTACGCAGGTTTTCCATGGCAGGGAGATCAGAAAATATTTCAAGGCAAATAAATCAAAGGTTATAAATCTGACTGATCCAGAGCATCCACCAGAAGGATTTGATTATGGGGATGAGTTAGAAACGGGATCAGGTTTTGAAGTCGTGAAAGACTGATCGTTGTGCTAAATCTTGTTGTCTTTCGTTTGTTTTCTCAGTTTTTCATTCCTCTTTTGAAGAGCTGCTTCCATGTGTCTTTGGTCCATTACTTCGCAGCTATACATTATGCTCCTGACCCCATCGACTAAACCTTCTAGCTGTAAAGTGTCTCTCCACAAAGTGTGCCCAAACCAAAAAACAACAGAAACAGTCGTCTGATATTCTGATTTATGCAATTTTCTAATTCTTAGTGGTGTGTCGATAGTTACCCAAGGCCCAAACACCTTGTGATTTTCAAAAACGAAGTAATATGGTCGAGAAAAGTAAATATCACTGCGTCTGCATACCAACCCTTTTCCATCCAGTTCTCCTTTTTCTTCCTCAGCAAATACAGGAGCAGTGAAGAATGTGATAAGAAGGACGGAGAGTAGAGTTTTCATGGTAGGGTCCGCGTATTAAATCTTGTTGTCTTTCATTTCTTATTTCAGTTTTTCTTCTAATGTTGAATTAGTATCTGGTACCTAGCTTCAAGCTCTTTAAGTGCTATTACTTGACATTCCGACACACTAAGTTCCTTGGCTCGGTAATGCTTCTTTAGTCTTAAAGTCTTTCTATCCAAAGTATAACGGACAGAACGAACACCAGACGTCTTCCAACGAACAGAGTTAGCTGTGGTGGAATATTCGACTCTATTTCCTTGTTGAATTCGTAGTGGTAGTTCCCGAGTTACCAAAGGTGTGGACACGTGTATGCCATCAAAAATCCAATGGGTTACTGTGACCCCGTATTTCCCATGAAGGCATTCCAATGCCTTCCCATCCAGTTCCCCTTTTTCTTCCTCAGCAAATACAGAGGTAGTGAAGAATGTGATGAGAAGTATGTACACTAGAGTTTTCACGGCTTACTCCCCGTCATTTATTATGACATGCACTGATTTCCTTTATCGCCTTCACAATTCTCGTAGTAGCAAAGGCAAGTTCATTACCACTAATTTCAGCATGAGCCTCCGATATGCGTACTGTTTTAATGATGGCTGGAAAACTTATAGATACGGCTATTAAAGCTAACCCACCGAACACTGCCATTGGCATTGTCATCTTGGACATCAGTATTTCCTCCATCTACATATGTTTCTGGTAAGCTAGTAAGTACAGCCTTAAATGTCGGCATTCCAAGTTTCTGCCTACCGTTAGTAATAACCGCGACCAACCTTGCGTGATCCAGCTCGCTTATATGCAAGTTAGCCGCAAACCCGCCATAAAATCCGGCCCGCCTCGCCCGTCGCGCTTGTGGTCGGTCTGGCAACGAAAACGTGTGTGGAATCAACTGCACGCTACGCAGTTGAAATGGGTTATCACACCACCCTTTTGACAGGTGCTGCAGCCACGTTTTCTCACGAAGAGCACAAAGCCGCAATCGAATTTGATTATCCGAGAATCGCCCATGTCGTTTCTACCGTGAACGAATTTCTGGCGTCGGTAGAATAATGTTTTCGGGAATCCCTAACCTCAATTTGAGGTCCTAGGTCTAAAACTGGGTGGCTGGAGGACCCGGAATTGTCTGAAAAATACTTGGATTGGTTTGCTGTTGGGGCGCGGGTTGGCAATTTGGAAGCCATCCTTCTTCACGATCGCGTGCTGTTTGAGATTGCAACATAAACGAAGTGCCAAGCCACGCGGTTGCCTTCGTTCCTAATGACAGGATTTGAGCTGTTTTTTCAGTAGTATGTGGTTGACGGGCCATGCTGCTATGTAGCCACAAGGGATCGCGGCGGCAATTCCGACCCAGAAGACCCCCGTGAATACCGAAGGGACGTCGACACCCCCAATGCCAAGATCGACCGCATTCATTGCGATCTCCATGACGCCAATGGAAACAACCTCACCAACCCACACTATTTTCAAGGCGGTTTTGATCCCGAGGCCTTGATCTCGCATGATTGGTTTAACGGCCAGCGATATTCCGACCACAAATGCGAGTACAACGGCCAACGTGATAGTCCAAAATACACCAATGCCAAGAGTGACGCCGATGATAAGTCCAGCAACCTCGCCAATGGCACATCCGGTCAGGCAATGAAGGGTCGCTCGTGCGGAGGTTTTCCAAGGAGCGGCGTGGGTCTCAGTTTCTGATATAGACAAGTGCGGTCGCCTTCTTAGGGTTGGGCTACTCTTTTTTCGTAGTTAGAGTTCTGAATGGGCTGACGATAAGTAAAGCGTGTGGCGGGAACTATGGTACGGGATAGTATAGATTCGGTCATGAACAAGGGAGACTCCGTGGCCAGTAGTGCCAACAAAAGTAAATTCAAATTCTTTTTGGGCCTTCATTCCTTCGTATTTTCCGGTACCGCCGACGTCTAATCTTTATTCTCCGTCGCAGGACGGCAGAGTGCCGATGCAAACAAATTATCCAGTGATTTTATCTCCATCCTGATCGGTCACCGTGCAGTATCCACTGCCGCTGATTTCACCGTTGACAATTTCAAAAGCGCCTACGCAGACTCAAGCCGAGTTGTGTAGGAAACCGGTTCCACTTGAATTTGTGGATGTGCCTGGATATTCACCAACTACGAACAAGTGATTCTCGGATATTGCTGTCACGCTTTCCGACTTCGTGGAAAACCCGATCGTACCAGAGTATTTTCCTTCTTTTCCGAGATGGTGGTCGGCATTTGCTACGCTAATGATGCTGAACATCACTAGCCCCGCGATAGAGGAAAGCATTAGACTTTTCCAGTTTATGAAATCCTCCCAAGTGGACCCTTAACTACAATAATCCAGTGTCAACAAGCGCTGATTCTATATGTTTGTTAGGCCTTTGTAACTGGGTTAGCCCTAGGTAGGCAATAAGACGACTGGGTGCCCATTAAATTCTCAAATTTCTTCGATTCGGATCATCCTGGGCGTTTCGAGTACTGATTGAAGGGCGTCAATTGAATGTAGCGCTCGTTGGAGGGATATTTCTTGTGCTTCATGTGTAGTTAGTACGACGGGCACTGCATCGCCCGGGTTTCGGCTCCGCTGTATCATGGACTCGACGGATACGTTTTGGTCGCGAAGACATGCGGCTATGTCGGCGATCACACCCGGCTTATCTACCAGCATCAGTCGGATGTAGTAGGGACCGGAAATTTGCTCCATGGGGGCGGAGGACCGTTTTTCCAACTGCGTCGTCGGAACTGAAAATGTTGGGGTTCGATGTTGTCTTGCAATGTCCACAAGATCACTGGCAACGGCTGATGCCGTTGCACTTTCTCCGGCACCAGGACCCTCATAGATCGTAGTACCAGCGAAGTCACTTTGCACAACAATCGCATTGTTGACTCCATCAACGTGAGCAATCGTGGCCCGTTCGGCGACCATGCATGGGTGCACCCGTTGCTGAATTCCTTCCATACCTTTTCGCGCGATCGCAAGCAGCTTTACTCGGTATCCAAGTTCTATGGCGTATTCAATATCAACTGCACTAATATGGCGAATGCCTTCTACATGAATCGAGTCAAAATCGATTACACTTCCGAACGCTACGCTGGTTAAAATCGCTAATTTATGGGCTGCATCCACGCCGTCGATATCCATAGACGGGTCTGCTTCCGCATATCCCAACTTTTGCGCTTCTTCCAGCACGGTTTCGAAATCCCGAGACTCTCCAGCCAACGCGGCATCGTGCATATTCGTCAAAATGTAGTTACAGGTGCCGTTGAGGATCCCAACCACGCCAGAGACGGAGTTTCCTGAAAGTCCCTCCCGAATTGCTTTGATGATAGGAATTCCTCCCGCTACCGCGGCTTCGTAGTGAATTCCCACTCCTTTGTCTTCGGATAATGTCGCCAATCTCGCTCCGTGCACCGCCATCATGGCTTTGTTGGCTGTAACGACATGTTTGCTTTCGTGGATTGCAGCTTCGCAAACCTCCAAAGCCACTCCGCCAATGCCACCAATCAACTCGCAAACTACGTCCACGTTCTCGTCTTTGGCCAGAGATACGGCATCATCATGCCAAACGGCAGCCCCTAAATCGAATCCCCGTTCACGAGATCGGTCTTTGGCGGATACCGCTGTTACCAAAACCGAAAGCCCGCACCGTTCCTCGATCACTGATCTTTGCGTGGCCAGTAGTTTCACCAAGCCACCGCCGACCGTTCCCAGGCCTGCAACACCAACCCGAAGTTCAGTCACTGATCTGTCTCCAAAACCTATCTCCCTCTCTGTGGGGGGGTTGATGCAAAAGCCGCGTTCTACCGTGCAAGAAGAGGTACAGACGGCAGTTCCTAATTACGTTCCAAAGGCGGTCTGCAGAGCGGGGCGTGCCTCGAGTCTTTTGGTGTATGCTGAGACGTTTGGCTTGTCGGAGATGTCGGCGCCTAAACGGGCCGAAACGACGCATGCGTGCCCGGTCATCATGTCTGCTCCGCTAAAATCCCCAGCGAGAAAGTCACGATCTTCCAGGCCTTGTTCGACCGCGGTTAGCATGCGAGTTAATAACTTTGTTGCCCGCTCCAGGTTGACCTTATTCCGACGGTCTTCGGGTAACAAGATGCTCTCCACTACGATGATATTGACTTGTGGCATAATCATTCCCTCGGCGTAGTGGAACCATTGTAGGTACGTGGCAAAATCCGGAGATGCAGGGTTAGGTACAAATTTTCCGTTCCCGTACTTTGTGAGGACATACTGAATGATGGCCCCAGACTCAAAAATCTTCACGTCTTCGTCCAGGAGTACCGGCACACGACCCATTGGATGGACTTTGAGATAGTCGGGCGTCCGCATACCTGGATCACCAAGTTTGAATTTTTCCAATTCGTACGGTAGGCCAAGTTCCTCGAATAACCATAGGATGCGTACAGATCGTGTATTAGGAGCGTGATAGATTTTCATGGGTAAGACTCAATTCATAAAATTTACATGCGAAGACCATAGCGAATTATAGAGAATCCTGTTTGCAGAGGAAATTGAAAGAAGCGTTACCTCAGCATGACAAAAACCAAAAATAAGCTTTCTAGAACCATTTAAGTTTGAGCACGGCAAAACTAAGTTTGTCTATTACCGAAATCCACTGTTTATGAAAAATCCTTTGATTTTAAGCCTTGTCCAGTTGACTCGCCCCGACGGTCGTACGCTGGTGGTTGCTGCTGTGTTATGGAGTTTGGTCGGCTTTATCGCTTTGTGGTCCGGAGTCACTTGGTCGATAAATTATTTCGATCCATTTTCTAGCAGCTGGAGCAGCGTTCTTTTTGGGTGGCTCAGCAGCGTTATCAGTTTGGTTTTTACGATACTGCTTTTCCCCGCTTTAATGTTCATGGCAATCGGGTTGTTTCAAGAACGAGCTGCCGGGATCGTTGAGGCCGCGCATTACCCCAATCTTGATTCACCGCGGCAAAGCTCCATCGTAGAGCAGGCGCGGTTGGGGGTCCGCTTTCTAGTTTGGACGATTTTGGTGAACGGGCTAGCCTTTCCACTTTATTTTCTGCCCTTTGCGAACGTCTTTATTCTGCTGTTCGTAAATGGATTCGTAATAGGTAGGGAGTATTTCGAGGTAGCAGCGATACGGCGGATGTCTGCAGATTCTGTCCGGAAACTGCGTCGGACACATCGAGTAAAAATTTGGATGACAGGGGTGACAATTGCAGTTCTATTCTGGATTCCCTTTGTTAATCTTGTTGCCCCCCTTATAGGGGTAATGGTTATGACCCACTTATTTCATCGGTACCGGATGTCGGATGTCGATTGAAAATTTGTCGATCATGGTTCTGTCCTCAACTATTTTCACCGGCCTCCAAGCGTATTTGCAAAGACTGAAAAGGCCTTTTGGCACTGGTTTTTTACCATCCGAGATCCGCGCGAAGTTTCACAAACATGTCTAGATGTTGCTCATGATCTCCGGCGAAACGAAGAACTAAATGACTTGCGCCAGCCTCAACATACCCTTGCAGCCATTGGGCGGCTTCATCCAAAGGTCCGGCAAAACACGCCTGCATTGTTTTTATCAACTCGGCTGGAACTCCGTAGTAACTTTGGAGATATTCATCGAGTCGTTGTTGTGCATTATCCAAGTTGTCGCTGATCGATACCGTCAGATAGGCTGCGCAGGTCAGTTCCTCTGGGCTACGACCAGCGTTGCGTGCAATCGCTTGAACTTCCCGCCAATACGTTCCAATTGTTTCCGCGTCTGGTCCGACTGGAAACCATCCGTCCAAATGACGTCCGGCACGTTCCAGGCTTCCCCGGGCCGATCCACCTCCCCAAATTGGCGGCCCACCCAGTCGATTTGGTACTATTCCCAAAGTGTCGCAGTCCACGTTCCATCTACCATTCCATTTAACTGCCTGACCACTCCAAAGGGCTTGGCACAGGCGAATGCCTTCCATCATTCGGCCTACGCGTTTTTCAAAAGGGACTCCGGCGGCCTCAAATTCGGCACGGACGTTTGGTAAATCGGAGGCAATGCCAACGCCGAGTATAAGTCTGCCTTCGCTTAATTGGTCGACTGTCGCTGCAAGATGTGCCAGCACGACGGGATTACGGAGTGCAGGAAGCAGCACTGCTGTACCAAGCTCGATTGTTTTTGTCCTTGCCGCAATTGCTGCAAGCATTGTCAGGGGTTCATGCCGGGGTCGGGCAAGGAGGCTGTCACCTACCCAGACTGAATCGTAGCCCTTTTCCTCGGCTTTCTCTGCAAGGGTGAGTAACGGCACCGCTTCTGATTGGCCACCCATGATCCGCTCTCGAGTGGGTAGCAGATATCCAAATTTCGGTTTCATATTTTCCCCCGACTAAGTCCGACACTTTCACAGGACATGCTTTAGATACAAAACTATTTGGTCATTTGACAGATATTACGGTGGTACTATCTTGACATCGGTGGATTTTAGGCTGTGGCCAGGTGTAAGAGCATGTTGAATGTGCGGCCCTAGAAAAATAATTTGGGGGTGTTACACAGTCGACTGATTTATGAAACAGTTTAACCCTTGTTGGGCCTGAAATTTGCAATGACATCGAAGAAAGAAGTCGGACAAGAAAAGGGGTTCGTATTTAGTTCTGACCGGCCTTTTCGCCTTTTCTATCACCCAGCCAGCAGCGCTTCCTTACGGGTTGTGCTGTATTTACGTTGCCGCGGCGTACCACCTTCCCTTGTCAAGCTAACGAGCACCGAACTTACCACGGACAATCGTGGGATGCTTGTGTTCACCATGCCTGAGGGTGATCCCGAAACGAAAAAGATTGGGACAAAAAATTTGTTGGCCTTTAATCCGGAGGGTCGGGTTCCAATATTGCTGCTCTCGAATGGTCGCAAGATGACCCAATCTGGCCCGATCATTGACTATATCGAGGACTGTCTGCCGACAGGAGCGGATAAAACAATGCTGCCAGAGGATCCTTGGATGCGTGCAGAAGTGCGTCGCATCATGTGGATTGTGGCGGCGGACATCCAGCCATATCAAAATATTCCTTTTATTATTCAGGCGATGGGGGAGTGGGGGATGATTAAAGCTCCACCACTAACTCACCCACTCCGTCTTCATTTCGTTCGGCGTGAGTTTGGAGCTGTGGAGAAAATCATGTGTCAATGTGCGGGCAAATTCTCCGTTGGCGACGAAATTACCTTGGCGGATTGTTTTCTCGTCCCGCAAATCCGAAATGCATTGTTGGCAGAGATTGATTTGGCTGGTGAATTTCCAACCATGTCTCGTGTCTGGGAAAATTTACTAGGAGTAGAAGTGATTTCGGGTGTGCTTGAAGAGTTTGGAGGAATTGTTCAGCCTCTTGCCTTTGACGCTGATAAATTTGAAGTTTATGCGAGACGACTCGGTTCAGGATGACTTGCACTTCTGTCTGCCACTAAGTTTGCGCTAGGGCCTGACTGAGTCCTTCCCAGCGAGCCATCGTCTCAGACCACCTTCGACCGGCAATCATTCCACCGTCGACCAGGATGTCGGTGCCAGTGACGAATTCAGAATCTTCGCTCGCCAAGAAAAGCGCGGCTCGTGCGATGTCTTCGGCGATACCTGCACGCGGGTATGGTTGTGCGCCATTAAATCGGTCTAGTAAATCGTCTGTTGCTCCATCGGCGTCAGCCTGTGCATCGTCTAGACCGAAAGCTTTCCCGAAAATTCCCGTGACAATTGCTCCGGGTGACAAGCTGTTCACCCGTATTTTATGCTCCGCGAGTTCCATCGCTACACATTTGCTGGCATGAATTACGGCTGCTTTTGCTAGGCTATACACCAATGAAACGCCGTAGCCAGCCCGTTGCCCGGCGATGCTTCCGGTATTGATGATGGTGCCGCTGCCTTGACGTTTCATAATTGGGGCCACGTGTTTCATGCCGTACAGGACGCCGTTGATGAGAACGGCTAGTTCGGAATTAATCTGGCCGCCTTCCAGGTTTTCTACGCCCCCCGCTTTGCCTGGAATGCCGGCGTTGTTAAACAAACAATCGATACGCCCAAACTTGTCCATAGCAGTCTGGATGAGATTCTCGACTTGCTCATCTTCAGCAACGTCGGCGCTGACATAAAGAGCTTGGGGGCCAAGGGAACTTGCTAGAGCTTGGCCTTCGACCTGCCGCCGGCCTGACACGACGACGTAGGCTCCCTCTTTCGCAAATAGCTCTGCTGTGCGCCGACCGATTCCGCTGGTTGCGCCGGTGATCACCGCCACTTTATCATCCAGTCTCCCCATAATTCCTCCATGTTCCAATTATCATTTAATCAGATCGCCCTTTCACCATGGCCCGTTTCCGGTATCCGGAGAGCTAATGAGCGCTGGACCTTACTAGTATTGATCCGATCGGAGTAGGAGGAAATTGTGTGCTAAATTCCCGTTCGATGGGACAGTTATGCAAACCTATGTTCTAGATCTGACGGCTGCTGCTAACGACCCATTTGCGTAGGGGTAGGGTAGAAATATGGCACTAAGACTGGGCTTGATGGCGGGCTACTGGGGCACAAAGCCCCCGAAGGATTTGGTTGGGGCAGCCAAACGAGCAGAGGCGCTTGGATATTGGGGTTTCTTCACTGCAGAAGCGTACGGTTCGGATGCGTTTACGCCACTCGCTTGGATCGGCGCGCATACAAACTCTATAAAACTTGGCACGGCGATTATACAAATTTCGGCGAGAACGCCTACGTCGGCAGCGATGCATGCGCTCACTTTGGATCATCTTTCCAAGGGCCGTTTGATCCTTGGTTTGGGGGTGTCTGGGCCACAGGTAGTGGAGGGGTGGTATGGTCGTCCTTTTTCGAAACCGCTGGCGCGCACGCGTGAATATATTTCAATAATACGTCAGGTCATGGCGCGTGAGGGGCCAGTGATGAATAGTGGTCCGCATTATCCTATTCCGTATCCGGCGGATGCACCGGGTTCCTGGGGGCTTGGCAAAGCTCTTAAGCCGATAACACACCCGCTCCGCTCGAATGTCCCCATTTTTCTCGGTGCTGAAGGTCCAAAGAATGTGGCATTGGCAGCCGAAGTTTGCGATGGCTGGTATCCACTTTTTTATTCTCCGTTTCGAGAAGAGGTTTACAGGGATTCCATTGCCGGTCGACCAGAAGGATTTGAAATCCTCTGTCCTGTCCATATTCATGTTACCGATGATCTTGAGGCGGGCCGTCTGGAGGTTAAACAAAACATAGCACTCTATGTTGGGGGTATGGGCTCACGAGACCGGAATTTTCACAATAAGCTAATATCACGCATGGGATTTGGAGATGCTGCCAAGCGCATTCAGGATCTTTATCTTGATAGGCAAAAGACCGCGGCGGTGGCTGCAGTGCCGGATGATTTGGTTGATGAGGTAAGCTTGGTAGGTCCTAAGGAAATGATTCGACAGCGTCTTGCTGCGTGGGAAGATAGTGCTGTTACCGGTTTACTTGTTTGGCCGAAAACCACGGACGATATCGCGACGTTTGCAGAACTGGTGTTGAATTGAATCGCAGGTCTGGCATGATTTGGTCCAACTTTTCCTGTTTAGCGACTCTTTGACTACTTTTGCGCAAGTGGCAAGGCATGAAGATGGTTCGTAAACCAGTTATTGGAGCGGTCGCGATAGCTTGTGTACCGCCGAAAGTTGATCGAGATTTATCCTAGGTGAACGATACCGGTTTCTCCAAGCCGTTTGACTTCTTCTCCTGAATATCCAATTTCCTCAAGAATTTCACTGGTCTGGGCGCCAAGAGGCTGGGGTGGGAAGCGAACGCCAGGTCGCTCGCCATCGTATTTTGCCGGATGTGCGAGAAGGGTGATGGGTGTCTGCGCCGCACTTTTGACATCCAGAAAAGAACCGTTGTGTTGAACTTGCGGATCTCGGAGTACAGCCGAGTAGTCGTTGACACGGGCGTACCATAACTTCTCCTTGTCAAGCTTTCCCTCTAATTCCGTCGTATTAAAATCTTTCACCGCTGATTGAATTAGCGCCGCTATCTCTTTTTTGCATTCAAATACTTCATCAGAAGTGAACTCTTCGAGTGCAGGGAGAGAAATCGCATTGGCAAGAGATTCCATTGAGCCAAGAGAGATAGCCACATACCCGTCTTGCACCGCATAGATTCCATAAGGGGCAGGGAAATACCACCCAGCGATATTTTTTGGTGGTCGTTGACTCTGTGTTGCCCCATTTGCATAGCAGACTAATGATTCATTTTGTAAATCTAAGGCAGCCGAAAGGAGGTCCACGTCAACCCGGCTTCCTTTTCCAGTTCGTTCTCGGTGAAATAGCGCTGCTAAAATAGACATCGCAAGAATTTGAGCGCCATGATGGTCAACAGCCGATACGCCCACCGGGGTCGGTGGTTGGTTTTCGCTGCCGTTAATGTTTGCAAGGCCAGAAAGTGCCTGAATAACAAGATCCTGGCCCGGGCGTTTGGAGTAAGGACCGTCCTGTCCGTAACCGGACGCTGCAGCGTAAATGATTTTGGGATTGATTTTACGAACTGCTTCGTATCCGAAACCTAATTTATCCATGACACCGGGTCTAAAATTCTCACTCAATACGTCTGTTGTTAGGATAAGTTTTTTAATTACCGTGGAGCCTTCGGGTGATTTTATATCAACAGCTAGGCTTCGTTTGTTCCGATTCCCGCAGAGGTGGAGCATAGTCTCGCCGTCTACTTTGTGGTTTGCTCCACCCCAATGCCTTTGGAAAGCGCCAGAAACTGGCTCGACGCAAATCACATCTGCTCCAAGATCGGCAAGGACCTGTGTCCCCATGGGACCCAAAAGGAAATGGTTGAAACTGAGGACGCGGATGCCTTCAAGAATATCCATGACGCGAGCCTATTCGTTGTTTAACCCTGGGTGGAGCACCCTTTGCGAGGGTAATGGGGTTTTACGAAGAAGAATAGGAGTTGCCCATAGTGTAAATAGATGGACTGGCGCTAAGTGCCTGTAAATTTTGGGTCCCGTTTTTCAATGAAGGCATTAACCGCTTCTTTGTGATCGTAGGTCTGGGCGCTAGCGATTAGGCGTTCTGCCTCGCCATCGAGTGCGGAAAGGAATGGTTCGACCAGGGCGTCGTCTAAATTATCCTTCATGTGTTCAAGCGCGACCGTTGGACCGTTTGCCAGACGGATTGCTAACGCAAACGCTTCTTCTTGCAATTTGGCGTCGGACGTAACGCGATTGATCAGGCCAATCCGCTCGCACTCTTTTGCATCCACGCGGTCAGCTGTAAACATCAGTTCTCGTGCGCGGGCGGTTCCGACAAGCTGTGTCAGCATCCAGGTTATACCGTAATCTCCGGAAAGACCTACTTTCGCATAGCCCGTGCTTATAAAAGCGGATTGGGCTGCAATCCGGATGTCGCAGGCGAGGGCAATCGCAAGTCCAGCTCCTGCCGCGGGCCCTGGCATCGCAGCGATGGTTGGTTTGCGGAGTTGCCGGAGAGCGCCCGTGAGGGTCCGTTGACGTTCTCTGAGTTGAGCAACCTTTTGTTCAAAGGTCGTTTCAGTCTTTGGCGAACTAGTCGCCATCCCTTTGATGTCACCCCCTGCGCAGAAGGCTGTTCCGGAGCTGGTTAACAGTAGTGCACCAACATCAGAATCCTGTCCTCTATCTCGTATCATGCGACGAAGGGCAGGAGTGATTGTATCGCCGAGCGCGTTCCGTACCTCGGGTCGATTCAGCGTGATAACCGCAACGCTGTCTTTCACCTCACACAGTAACTGGTCCGTGCCGGTATCGATGATTTTTGTGACCATTTGCTATGGGACCGTATTTTTGAAATTCTGCCGTTCGCTCATCTGGGAGAGGTAATCTCTAATCGGAATGCTATTACGGGTTGCTTCCTCTCCCTCAGGCCACATGTTTGTGGCGGTTAGAATTGGCGCAACAAAGCAGTCCACCATGCTAAACGAATTGATGCCAAAATAACCATTCGAGACCGCGGTTTCGATCATTTCAAACATTTTTAGAAAACGTCGTAAGGCTTTATCGATTTTGGTGCGGACAACATTCCCGTCTTCGTCTTTGTGAAATGCGTACTCAACCACATAGTTACGAATCAAAAATTGATCGATTTCTGGTGCAGCAATAGAGACCTACTGTCCGACTCTGGCTGCTTTGTCGGCATTTTCCGAGATCAACACTGGACTGTCGAAACTTGTATCGATGTAGCGCGATCACTTGCGACTCTGATAGTTCGAAGGCTCCATCCGGCATTCCTGGCACTTTTCCTGTTGGGTTAATGGCTTTGATGTTGTCCGCATGTGGCATTGTAGGGATGAGTTCATAGTCGACATCTTTTTCCTCAGCGACCATGCGAACAGCTCGCACAAAGGTGGGTTGGGGGATTCCAATAATCTATAATGTCATTCTTTTGTCTTCCCTATCACTTACTTGTGCGTGTCCCTTGGGACAATGATAGCTTCAGGTGCGTAGTTAACCCAGTGTTTCTGTTTTGTATTGTAAACAATGTATGAAGTTTAGGGTGAGCCAAAGGGCGATGTCCGAAATGGTGGTGGCAAAAACTCCTATCTGTACTAGGAAATTTGCAACGAAATGACTCGAAGAAGTTTAGTTTGTTGTCGCGATCCAATCAGGATCGTCCTGTGCACGTCGTTCAAAGTTTAGGAAGTCATAATAACCACAGCGGCCTTCGCCTGGAAATTCTCGGCAGATTTTAGGACGAGCATTGTAGATGGTGCAGTTACGTGTTTCCGTGTCGAGAAAACGACAGATTGTTACGAAATGCTCGTCCGCTTGGTGTCGAAGAATGCGTTCACTGGATTTTTCTCCCTGCTTTGTGAAGCGTTTCATGGCGGTACCAAAATCGACGGAGAAGTGACGAGCAAGCCTCTTAATATCTGCCTTTGTAACAACAGTACGCCCGTAAGAGCAGCAATAAGCTGGGCATTTGTCACAGTTATAAAGACGCGCCATGGGTTTCAACTTTCACAAAAAATGAAAATGCACCTTCAAGTGGTTTGCAGATGCACCCAGAAAAATAGGATGTTTAGTGTGCGTTAGGCAGGAAGTTCGATCATAAGCTTACCAAAGTTGTCACCTCGAAAAAGGCGTAATAGGGTCTCCGGAAAGATATCAACATCGCCTTGGGCGATGTCGTGCTCTGTTTTAATTGCTCCCGAGGCACGCCACTCAGCCAAATCCTTCTGCATTGCTGGCCATTTGTCTCTGTAATCAAAATAAATAAATCCCTGCATTCGACTGCGGCGGCCCAGTAAATTAATATATGCGGGTGGTCCAGAGGGAATCTCTGTCGCATTGTATTGTGAAATTGCGCCACAAATTACGACACGAGCGCCAACATTAATCCGTGCCAACGCCGCGTTCAGCGTATCGCCTCCGACATTATCGAAGTAGATGTCAATTCCATCCGGGCATGTACGTTTGAGGCCTTCCGACAGATTTTCGTGTTTGTAGTCGATCGCAGCGTCGAAACCGAACTGGTCAATAAGGTGCGCGCACTTTTTGGAACCGCCAGCAATGCCCACTGTTCGGCAACCTTTTACCTTTGCGATTTGTCCGACATGAGAGCCGACGGATCCAGCGGCACCTGAAACCAACACGGTATCTCCGTCTTTTGGTTCGCCTACTTCGAGTAAGCCGCAATACGCGGTAAGTCCTGCAATCCCCAACGTGTCCAACCAGACGGGATACGGGGCCAGTGTCAGGTCGACTTTCTGAAGATCTTTCCCATCTCCTAGTGCAAATGTCTGTATGCCGCCAAGCCCTGCAACAGCCTCTCCTGGGGCGAATTCTGAGTTCTTACTGGAAATGACTTCGCCAACGGTTAGCGCTCGCATGACAGCATCGATTGGTAATGGAGGGACATAAGATTTACGGTCATTCATCCAACCGCGCATGGCTGGGTCCACCGAAAGAAAACGGTTTCTTACAACCACCTGTCCTGGCCCCGGTGTTGGAACGGTGTCTTCAACCAAATTCCAGTCACTATTTTTAGGTAGCCCCACTGGCCTTGCCGCAAGCCGGATTTGGCGGTTCACGTCTTCCGTCATTTTGTTGTCCTTTACGTTTTGGCGCGTCCATGGGTTGCAAGCAGAGCCGCGTTCAGCCAAATATAATTTCTTTGTTACGAGGGACGTTCCGGTGACCCGTTCATCTTGCAAATCATGAGGAACTGTCGGACCGGTTTCACCATGAATCCGATTTTGTTTTTGTTCTTCCTATGCTCTTTGGGGTTCCAGATGTGGTGGTTGCAACGAATTTGTCAGGGTTTCGTCCTGCATTATCACGGCCTCCTGGTCTTCTGGCACGTAAAAATAGGATCCCGGACGAAATTCATAACCTAAATCCCCAAGTAAACGCCGTTGGCGAGGTGTGCATTTATCTAGAATTGCTTCTGGCACAACAGCCCCGTAGTCGTACCAACGCACGAACATTTGGGAATAATTGTACAGTATCGTTTTTCGCCCAATGTCCATTTGATTCGGTGCCGGTCCGTGCCATAGAGCGTGTGGAAAAAGATAACAGTCTCCCGCCTTTCCCATTAGTTGTACTGCGCCAGGTGCGTGCGGATTTGGTGTGCGCTCCTTGGTGGTGGGAAAAGACCGCATGTGACTTCCAGGGAATACCGTGAAATTGCCACTGTCCACATCGTTTACGTCTGTGAGCAAATACATGGCTTTCATTGCAATCGGAGCACTGGTTTCTGTCACCCGGATCAGCCTCTGTCCCTCGCCGCCGTCGGTATGCGTATAGCCTGGGAAGCCATCTTTTCCGCCACGCACAATGGCCTGCGACATCGAAAACTGCAGATAAGGCCCCATGATATCCACGATCAAGTCGAACACATTTGGGCGGTCGATTAGATCAATGAAAGCTTGGTGGTAGGGAAGGAGATCGCGACGGTCCATGAAGGATCCCATGTCGGGATTGGCATGGTCCACCCAGTCATAGTGGCCGAGTGGCCTTGTTTCCCGTGAAGGCTCATAGCCCGGAAGCATCCGTATGCGATCAATTTGATCACTAAAAAATTTGACTTCTTCAGGGCTCAGCGCGCCTTCCATTTGAAGAAAGCCATCTACTGCCCACTGCTCTCGCTGAAGGTCGGTCAGCGTCGACATGGTATTTTGCTTCATGGTCTGCAAACAGCTCCCTTTTGCACCTGTTAACAGGCGGTATTTTACGCGTCTCTAGCCGAAGTGTCACTCGCTGTCGCTTTCGTTACATCTCATTGTTACCAGAAGTAGTGTCATTAGTTGAGGGGTTTAGTGACGCTTAAATACCTCAAGTCGGGTCTGGTTCCACTTTCCTTGGTAATGGCGTCGGTATCTGATCTTCACCAAAGGCCAGAGCAAGAACCATGGTGACGAAGTACCGTGGAACCAAGAACAGTTCGGTGTCACCGTCCAGAAGTGTGTAATAAGTGTATCGGCTTGGCAGCATGTCGCCGACATACAGGGTTTCCAGAGGCTCTAAAGAATCAGGCTTGTCTGTTTTATGCGGATAGAAGGGAAAAATAATCTCTGGGTTCTGCAATCCGTAGGCATCGAGGTTACTGCCCGTTATGAACATAGCGGCATAACTTCTGTCGCAAACCGTTCAATACGCTCCAGCGACTGGTTTAAATCGTGGCTTTCGAAGCCAATCACGAGGTGATTGAGACCGGCCTCGCCATAGCCTTGCGCATCTTGGGCGATTTGCTCCGCATTTCCAGTGAACGGGCGTCTATCACCATCCCGGCCAGGGATGGGTTTTCCCAGTTGATACCATGGGGCATACAACGCCGTATCAAGTGCATCCGGGGGGCGTCCGGCACGTTGCACAAGACCTTTTACTTGGGACAACATAGTCCCATACAGGCTCGGAGAATCTAAAAGATGTCGGGGATTGGCAATCACGGGATACCAGCCGTCCGCCAATCGGCCTGTTCGATCTAGGGCTGGCTTGCTTTCGCCACCCATCCAAATAGGTGGGTGTGGCTTCTGTTCCGGCTTTGGATCGAACAGGATGTTCTCGAAGTCTACCAGGTCCCCATGAAACGAGGGTGTCCGCTGGGTCCAGAGATTGCGAAAGGCGGAGATGTATTCTTCGGCTCCGGCCGCGCGTTTTGAAAAAGGCATGGCGCCGAGGACGCCAATCTCCTCCGCCATCCATCCAATGCCAACGCCTACCGTGAGGCGGCCTTTGGACAAAACATCGGCAGTGGCCAGCATCTTTGCTGCAAGCACTGGTGCGCGATGAGGGAGCACCATGACCGAGGTGAGGAGGCGAATGTTTTTGGTTACTGCAGCAACGTAGGCAATTGTCATCAGTTGTTCCAGGCAGGTGCCTGTATCTTGCGCTGGCCATAGTCCCTCTTTGTTGTAGGGGTACTTGGAGTCGACGGCGCCCGGGATTACCACGTGGTCGGGAAAACCGAGGTAGGAGAAACCTACTTCCTCTGTTTTTTTGGCTATAGCTTGCAGCCCATCCGGTTTTGCCCCGACCCCTCGTGTGCCGACGTGCAATCCAAAATCCATCGTTTCGCTCCCCTCTATTTGATTCTGGTGGCGCCAGTCATCGATGTCTGTGCCTGTATATACTTAAATAACTCGTCTCAAAACGTGGCGGCGATTTGTGGTGTAGGGACGGACCTCCGAGCTCCAGCGCCCTCGTTCGACCGCCTCCGTCCATGCGTCACTAACCAGAATTTCCGGGTCGGTAATCTCGTAGATGGCGGTGTACTTCGGTTCATCCTCCAGGACGATATTTAGCTGTTTCCCTCCGAGGTTCATGGTCAGCTGGTCCTTCTCCAGTCTCGTGACAGAGATCACCCCAGGCACCTCAGTGAGATATGGGACGTGTTCGTCATCGTAAACCTCGTTAAAGAGATCTTCCTTTTCCGCCTCCACGTCCATGCTAACGATGAAAAAATACTTTCCCGCTTTTGGCATAACCGCGTCCTTTCCATTGAAACGTTACCGACGCAGAAAGTTTGCGGTTCTATCGGGACAGGAGCAAGTGGAAAGAACCGGCCTCGCCGCGATCCTTGCAATTGGAACAGGGCGGGTCAGGGTTTCAACCGTTAACCCACTGCAGCCACATTTAGTTATTGCTAAAAAGCGTTTCTTGTTTGGGAAAATCTCGAGAGTGTTGACTGTCTTGGTAAGAGGCCAGCGCTTGCAATTCAGTTCATTCCAGACGGAGACTATTGCCCCAGCATCGAGAGAACGTTTTTGGATATGTGCGGCGCTAAAAAAGTAAATCCTGCAAAAATACCCAGGTACCCGACGACGGAGATCAGCAAATAGCCCCAGTCCTTCTCGTCCAACTCTGATCGGTAGTGCGCCATGATTTATTCCCGCTTAGTGCAGGGGTCATCAGAGCAGCATTTATTGTCTGCACTGTGGTCGAACTGTGGCATTTTTAGGGCAGCGTGTGGTTGGGCTTTGGTTCTCCGCCAGTCCGTTATTCTTTGCCCGATCTTTGACATAGATCGCCCTGAAATTGCCTTTTTGTAGTCCAAATCTGGCCATTTCGAGGAGGCTCAATGAGTGTGGTTTTGTTGGCACTTCCGGACCCGACCAAGCCAACAACACTTGCAACAGGGCGGATCCCTGTTTGTCACAAATGTGGCCCGTCGATGATGGAGGTTGACCGATGCCAGTAACGCAAGCCATGGAGTACAAGCCAAATTTTACCAGACACGCACAGAAGAGACTGACGGCAAGGGGAATTAAGGGCAATGTCGTGGAGTTGATCACGATCTACGGCGACCGGGAGGCGCGGGTAGGCGAGAGGTTGATCGCTCTTTCGCTTTCAGCCGACAAAATTCGTGAACTGATTGCTGAAAACATTGTGAAACCCCAACAGGTAAGCTCTTTATCGAAGACTGTTGTTCTTCTCAATGAAGACAGGTTTCAGGTTGTCACCGCTTTCGCTCGATATGGAAAAAAGGGTCGACGCTATGACCACGGCATTAAGTATTCGGACTCCCGATCAAGAGGTTTTATTGAGTTGTAACGTGTAGCCGACCATAAGATAAAAGTGGTGGCAGGAATTGGTGCCATTTTCGCGCCACACTGTTGTTTTAATTTATACGAAGAAAGTGGAATAAAGGTCTCGTCGACTCCCCGATAAATCAAGTGTCGACGATTTTGGAGCAAGGGGGACCATGGGCCAGAAAATCGCAATTGTCGATGATAACAAGAGCCTGCTTGAGTCGCTCAGTATCGCGCTTGGGGAAGAAGGTTTCGAAACAGATACGTATATCAATGGAGAAGAGGCACTGCAGGGAATTCACACTCGGCCTGTCGATCTCGCAATTCTTGACATCTTAATGCCGCGCGTGAACGGATTTGACGTGTTGCGGCAGCTGCGAAAAGCTTCTGCCATACCCGTTATATTTCTCACGTCCAAGTGTGACGATGTTGATGAGACCTCCGGCCTTGACCTGGGGGCTGACGACTACGTCCGGAAGCCTTTTAAATTGAGTATTTTGATTTCGCGTATCAGGGCGCTTCTTCGTCGACAGGAACTGGACCAGGGCAAAGATACGAAACAGCTGTTGCAGGGCGATCTGAAAATGGATTTAGAGCGATATCAGTGCACGTGGAAAGACATTCAGGTACCCAAATTAACCGTTACGGAATTCGAAATTTTGGCATTGCTGCTCAAACGGCCGGGTGTCGTGCGGACCCGGGATCAAATCATCGACTTGGTCTACGGAGAAGGGTTCGCGATCGGCGACCGGATTATAGACAGCCACAAAAAGCGCATTGTGAAGAAATTTAAAGAGGTAGATCCGGAATTTTCCCAATTGGAGGCGGTGTATAGGATTGGCTACAAATGGGTTCCGGTCGCGAACTGACAAAATCGACTTTGCTTCGCTTGATTGGTTCGGCGGCACTGTTAGCGGCGTTTCTCGTGGGCGCAGGCGGTGCTAGCTTGGCGGATATTTCGGGGACTCCCCGGGTCGTCGACGGGGATACGATTATTATAGGGGAAGAACGCATTCGCTTGTACGGCATCGACGCGCCTGAGCAACGGCAATCCTGTCTTGAAGATGATCTCGAGTGGGCCTGCGGGGAGGAGGCGACGGCTACCCTTAGAAACATGGTTGCCGGCCGCGTCGTGGACTGTAGAGGCAGTGACAGGGATCGATATGGGCGCCTGATTGCCGTTTGTTTTACAGCTGGTCGGAATCTGAACGAAGATATGGTTCGTGAAGGATGGGCGCTGGCCTATCGGAAGTATTCCACCGACTATCTCAGAGCGGAAGGCGACGCAGAAAGGAACTTCCGGGGTATCTGGAGAGGTGACTTTGTACGTCCATGGGAATGGCGTAGAAAGAACCGTAGATAAAAGGGAACACTCAGCATTCGATTGAGTTGCGTGCGTACAATTAAAAATTTCATCCTCGATGTGACCGGCTTGTTTCGAAAGACCGAATTTGCGGGAATAAGTTCCTAAAGGAAATGTTTCGTATACGAATCACTTCTGGCGCCTAATCGCCTGACTTCCGACACAATAAATCACCAAACCATCATTTTTTAGCCCGACTTTGGCCATTGCAGTCGGGTTTTTTGTTCCTGTGCCATGCCCTGCAGCATGTGCCGACGAAACCACCCATCGTTGCGGGGAAATGGGTCTCTCTGTGGGAGGCGGGAGGATAGAGCGGATGCGTTGGACTAGTCTTGGTGGGCATTAGCTCTCCCGTCTCCTCACAAGGGAATGTTTTTCAGCATGAGGAAAGAAAAACGATGAAAGATCTATCCCTTCAAATCAAAGGGCTCATAGCGAAGGCAAGTAGTTCTGAAAAACCAAATGGTGACAAAAAGAAGTCTCCCGCCGAAGCCACTACTGCACCGCCAAAAACCGATGGAGGATCGATCTATTTTCCCGTTGGTACGGGCCCGCAAGGGGGGGCCTTCAATCCTGGCAACCGAACATCGGAAAAATCTGGGACAGAAGAGGGACGGCTGGTTATCGGCTCGGGTGTGAGCCTGAAAGGGAACATCGAACGATGCAAAACTCTGGAAGTTCACGGGGAAGTGGAAGCGGAGATCGAGTGTGACCGCCTTGTCATAGATGAAGGGGGTACCTTGAAAGGCTCGGTGATCGCGAGGACTGCAGAAATATCAGGGGCATTAAGCGGCACGGCTAGAGTGCAGGAAAAAGTCATGATCCGTTCCGCTGGCCATTTCTCCGGGAAGCTCTCCTACGGTGCCATTCGTATAGAACTGGGCGGCCTTGTCAGAGGTGAGCTCGAGGAGATCGCGCCGAACTCCAAAGTAGAGGTGGTGCCGGAGGTTTTGAATCCGAAATTACAGTCGACCCAACTACAGGAAAAACTTCTGGAAATTGAAAACATGGACCGGGAGATCACTGCAATAAGAACAGGAGCACAATCCTAATGGTTCTCGAACTATTGGCCGCATATGGCCTCATCATAGGAACGATTGTTGGCACCGGACATGCATTACAGCACATGGACGGCGAACCGCAGATCACTGGCTCGATTGAAGTCCCGTCGCTATCACCCAGTGGAGCGATCGCACGAGAGAAAGATGTTGTTCCGATCGACACACTTTCAGAGTTAAGGGAAGAACAGTCCGTTCCGGACAAAACGATTCCGGCTGCGGATGAAGCAGAGCTTAAAAAGCAGCCTGGCACCACAGATACGAAGGAAACGCCGGTCGAGCCGTCTGTGACACCGGTCAGTTTTATTGTGCCGGACAACGTCGAGGATGGGGCAAAAACGACGATGGATTTGGACGCTGGGGTCCCGGAGGCACGTCAGGAAAAGCCGTACGACATTTTCGAAGCTGTTGGTTTCGAGGATGATGAAGACTTCGAGAGCTGGGCAAAATGATCCAATGGCCTTGCTAGTGGGAAGGTTTTTTCTCGTGCCTGGGCTTCTGGTTGCTGCCCATCTATTTGTGGGGGTCGGCAATGCGGCGCCCGGGGTGAAAGCGATCCATGCGGGCTTGTTTTTACGCCAAACCAATGCCGAGACTGCGTACGTCGCACCCGTCCTGGCCTCGGACGTATTTATCGAGGTCATCGCCGGTATTGCAAAGGTGACCGTGCGGCAGCGGTTTCGCAATCCTTCCAAACTATGGCTCGAAGGCGTTTACGTATTTCCTTTGCCGGAGAAGTCTGCCGTCGACCGCCTTCGTCTGGAGGTGGGGGGGAGGTTGATAGAAGGGGAAATCCAGGAAAGGGAAGTTGCCGAAAAAACCTTTCGTGAGGCGGCAAAAGCGGGACGGAGTGCAGCGCTTCTATCGAGCAAACGGCCCAACGTATTTTCAACTGCAGTCGCAAACATCGCTCCAGGAGATGAAATCCTGGTGGAGATCCGTTATCAGGACCAGGTCCTTTTACGCGATGGCAGTTACAGTTATCGGTTTCCCCTCGTCGTGGCGCCTTATTATACGCCGAACGATCCCAAGCCCACAGTTTCTGCACCATCCCCGTTTGTGGACCAAGATGGTGTGAATCGGAATGTTAAATTCTTGGCGCCTGCGGAGGAAGAGCTTTCGGGCGGAAGGGATATGTTTGGTCCCGTCCGTAAACCTGGCACGGGTTTTCTAAATCCCGTTTCCATCGCAATTTTCCTGCACGGCAGGAATGCAAAAGCGTCCGTCAAATCCAGCAACCATGCGATCGATATCCAGGATCTCGATTCTGATCTTACCCTGATTACGCTTT